>JAGRMU010000291.1:1202-14084 GCA_020441165.1 Sedimentitalea sp. | reverse complement strand
ATGCAGTTGAAATATTGCGTCAGTTTCAGCAGGTTGCGGCACATGTCTCGCGTGCCCGGCACCTTGCGCCCGATCTCCATGTCCCAGTAGTTCGGCGGCGAGGAGACATTGCCGAACAGGATCGTGTCGCCGCCCACGGTGATCGTCCGGTCCGGGTTGCGCGGGGTCAGGGTGAAGCTGTCGGGGGCCTTGCCGACCATCTCCATGATGAACTCGCGCCCGCAGCGCACCACGTCGCCGTCGATGCGGCAGCCCGCCACGCGAAAGATCTCCAGCGCCTCTGGGTTGAGGATGGCGATGCCGATCTCCTCGAGGATGGTCATCGCGCCCTCGTGGATGGCGGCGACGCCGGCCTCGTCCAGCGGCTCGACGGGGCGGTCGATGTTGCGCGGCGGGGCCCAGGGCATCTGCTCGATCGCCACGCCGCCGCGCCGCGCGGCATTGCCCGCCCGCCCGCCGCCGCGTTTCCTGCGTGCCGCTGCTTCCGCCATGTCGCTCTCCCCGTCCTGACCGTCTCCGATCAGGCCTCAGGGCGCGCCGCTTCGCCTCTCTGAATGCGACGCCCCGGGTCGCTTTTCTGGCGAAACCCGCGGGATCGGGGCGCTTTACGCGCGCGGACCGACCGGCGCGCCGCGCAGCCAGCCTTCCAGATGGCCGATATCGGGCAGCACCGCGTCGGCCAGCGGCGCCAGGTCGCCATGTCCGGCGAGACCGGTGAGCACCGCCACGGTCTGCATCCCGGCGCGGCGCCCGGCCACGAGGTCATGGGCGCTGTCGCCGACCATCACGATGCGCTCGGGCGCGATCCCGACCGCCGCGGCAAAGCCCAGCATCTGCCCTGGCTCCGGCTTGCCGCCATGGCCGCTGTCGCAACCGGCGATGAAATCGAAGAGATCGAGGATCCCCGCCGCCCCCAGATGCGCCCGCGCCGGCGCCTCGAAATCGTTGGTGGCCACGCCCAGCTTCAGCCCCGCGCCGCGCAGCCCGCCCAGCAGCGGCCGCAGCGGCACCGCCTCGACCTGCGGGGCCGCCACCGCCTCCTCGTTCAGCATCTCGATCAGCGCGGCGCGCGCCAGCGCCGGAAACTCCGGCGCCAGCGCATCGGCCACCTCGCCCGAGGTGCCGGCGATGGCGATGCTGCCGGGGTGGAACTTGCCCGCGTCCAGGTCGAACCCGATGCGCTGCCCGACCCGGCCGGCATGGGCCCGGTCGCCCCGCGTCGCGCGCAGCAGGAAGGAGGTCGCCCAGACCTCCCAGGTGGCGGCAAAATCGAAGAGCGTGCCGTCCTTGTCGAAGAGCACCGCCGCGGCGCGCAGGCCCGGATCCGCCGCGCTCATGTCCAGTGGACCTGGGCGCCGCCGGGCAGCGCCGCGCGGGCCAGCATCACCCGGTCATAGGGCAGGCCCGCCGCATCGCAGAACTGCACCACCCAGGCATCGTCCATCGCCAGGAAATCCAGCACCGATCCCAGGAACTCGGGCTCCTGCGCACGCGCGCGCAGGTCGGCCTCCGAGGCCCCGGTGGCGCCGAGGAAGACCGGCAGCAGGTCCTCCTGCCCGACCAGCCAGGCCAGGGCGCGCAGGGAGAGGGTTTCTGCGGCCTCGGCGGAAAACTGCATCTGGCGCATTCTTTCGCAGTTGCGGAAAGGGTTTGTTAACCACCTTCATAAAGACTCCGGGCAACGGCATTTGCAAGTGGCGAGAGGGCAGCGCGTGCAAGGCACGATTCTGATCATCGACGGGGTGGCGACGAACCGGATCATGCTCAAGGTCCAGCTTTCGGCCGCCTATTACCACGTCGTGCAGGCCGACCGGCTCGACGGCCTGGTGCCGCTGATTCGCCGCGTGCAGCCGGACCTGGTCCTGACCGCGATGAATCTGCCCGACGGCGATGCGCGCGCGGTCAAGCGCGCGCTGCAGGGCGACGAGGCGCTGGCGCGGATCCCGGTGATCGCGATCACCCCGCAGAACGACCAGGCGGCGCGGCTCTCGGCGCTGGCGGCGGGCATCGACGACGTGCTCAGCAACCCGCTCGACGACATGATCCTGCAGGCCCGCATCCGCAGCCAGCTCAGGGCGCGCAACAGCGCCGAGGACCTGCGCCTGCGCGACAGCACCACGCGGGCGCTCGGCTTCGCCGAACCGGTCGAAAGCTTCGTGCTGCCCGCCGAGGTGGCGCTGGTCACCCGCGACGCGGTCACCGGCGCGGTCTGGCGCAACCGGCTCAAGGGCCATATCCGGCACCGGCTGCAGACCCACCAGATGGGCGACATCCACCTGCTGATGACCGATCCGGTGCCCGACGCGATCGTGGTCGAGCTGACCCGCCAGCCGAACGATGCCGGGCTGCGCCTGCTGGCCGATCTGCACGCCCGCAGCGCCACCCGCCACGCCGCGATCATCGCCGTCGCCGAGGGCTGCGATCCCACGCTGGTTGCCGACGCGCTGGACCGCGGCGCCCATGACGTGATGCAGTCGGGCTTCAACGCCGAGGAGCTGTCGCTGCGCCTCTCGGCGCAGCTGCGCCGCAAGGCCCGCTCGGACCGGCTGCGCGACACCGTGCGCGACGGGCTGGCGGCGGCGGTGATCGACCCGATGACCGGGCTCTACAACCGCCGCTACGCGCTGCCGAAACTGGCCGAGATTGCCCGCGCCGCCGCCGAGACCGGGCATGGCTTCGCGGTGATGCTGGCCGATCTCGACCATTTCAAGCAGATCAACGACCGCTTCGGGCACCCGGCGGGCGACGCGGTGCTGATGGAGACCGCACGGCGGCTGCGCAGCCAGCTGCGCCCGATGGACGTGATCGCCCGGGTCGGCGGCGAGGAATTTCTGATCGTGATGCCCAACATCGACCAGGCCGACGCGACGCTGGCCGCCGACCGGCTCTGCCGGCAGATCAACGGCCTGCCCTTCCATCTGCCCGATCTCGACATCTCCGTGCAGGTGACCACCAGCATCGGCGTGGTGCTCGGCCCCTCGGCGGCCCATGCCGGGCGCGCGCCCGAGGATCTGGCCGCGACGCTCTTCGCCCAGGCCGACCGCGCCCTCTACGAGGCCAAGGACCGCGGCCGCAACCGCTTCACCATGAAGCAGTCGGCCGCCTGAGCCGGCCCGCGCGCGGCGGCCAAGGGTACGCGACGCCGCACCGACAAAGGCAGCGGCACCCCCTAGCGAGACTCGCGGCGCGGCGCCCGGTGCCGCTCGCGCCGGTCCGCCATCGCCTCCCGCAGCCGGTCCGCATAGGCGGCCCGCTCGGTATCGCTCATCGCCGCGACCCGCTCCAGCCAGGCCGCCTGCACGGCGTCCTGCCAGGCGGCCCGCTCGGCGGCCTGCGCGGTCAGCATCGCCGACAGGGTCGCGCCATCGAAGGGGCGCGCGCGCAGCGCGGCATCGATGTCGGCCAGCGCCGCGGCGGGCGGGCGGCGCCCCTCGGGGCCGCCATGCATCGCCTCGCGCAGCGCCCGGCGATCGGCGCGCGGCAGGGCGCGGACCAGCTCCGCCCCCACCGACTCGACATGCCCGTGCCCATGCCCGCCCGGGCCGAAGCGCAGCCATGCCCCCACCGCGAGGCCCAGCACCGCGAGGTTCAACGCCAGCGACAGGACCAGCACCAGCCGCAGCCAGCGCCGCGGCGCCCGGGTGTGCGGATCGGCCATCAGTTCTCCTCCATCATCGCCAGCGCCAGCGCGTCGCCCGGCAGCAGGCTCAGCTCCGCCGGCTCGCCGCCGATCAGGTCCAGCGGATCGGGCAGCAGCGCCGGCGGCGCGAGGCCCAGCCAGACCCCCGCCACGCCGGCGGTTGCCAGGCCGCCCAGGCCCGCCCAGCCGCCGAGCGCCGCGCGCAGCTCCTGCCAGCGCCCGGGCCGGGCCGGGCCGCCGCCTGGCACGGCCGCGGCGATCTCGGCCTGCACCCGCGCCGCATCGGCCTGCATCCGCGCCGCCAGCCCGGCGGGCAAGGGCCCCGCATCGCGGCGCGCCGCGGCAAAGAAGCCGTCCAGATCGTCGTCAGTCATCGCGATACCCCAATTCCTCGCGCCGCGCGGCCAGATCCGCCGCCAGCGCCCGCCTGCCCCGCGCGGTCAGGCTCTCCACTGCCTCGGTGCTGGTCTCCAGGATGGCGGCGATCTCCGGGTTGCCCAGCTCCTCGATATGGCGCAGCACCACCGCCTGGCGCTGCCGCTCGGGCAGCCGCATCAGCGCCGCCTGCAGGGCCTGCGCCCGCGCCCCGTCCTGCAACCGCTCGGCCATGCCGGGCGCCGGATCGGCCGGCTCGGGCACGCCCTCGAGGCCCGCCGACACCCGGCGGCCACGCCGCTTGCGGTCGATGCACAGGTTCAGCACCACGCGGTAGAGCCAGGTGCCGACCTGCGCGGCGCCCGGCCGCCAGTCGGGCGCCATCCGCCAGAGCCGCAGCATCGCCTCCTGCGCCACGTCCTCGGCCTCGGACCGGTCGCCCAGCAGGCGCAGCGCCACCGCGAAGGCGCGCGGCCCCAGCCGGTCGGTCAGGGCGCGCGCCGCATCCGCATCGCCATTGGCGAAGAGCATCAGCAGCGCGTCGTCCGAGGGCACCTGCGATGCCGTCACCGCCGACCCCACCCGGACGACACGCCGCGCACACTCAGGTCTGGTCCGCGCAGGACCGGCCCATGCCGCCCTGCTTGCCCGATCCGTGATGGTGCCCGTGCCGGTGATGCCCCATCCGGCCTTTCCGATGCTGCATGCCGTCCCGCGCGGCACCGTACTCGTCTTGCGACATCGCGCCGCTGCCATCCGCGTCGGACCGCTCGAACATCGCCCCGGCGCGGCGCGGATCCGGCAGTTCCGCCATCGACAGCGCCCCGTCCCCGTCGGCATCGAAGCGCGCGATCATCCGCGCGACGCGGGCCGCGATCTGGGCCTCCATGCGCGCCGTCATCATCGCCTGCATCTCGGCCTGGTCGAGCATGCCGTTGCCATCCGCGTCGGCCTGCGCGAAGCGCGCGCCGCGCTGCGCGTCGAACTCGGCCCGGGAGATCTGGCCGTCGCCGTCGAGATCGAGGCTCTCGAAACTCGGGCCCTCGCGATCCGGCCCCGTTCCCGCGTCCTGCGCGACGGCTCCCCCCGCGATCAGGCTGGCGGCAGCGGCCAGGGCCAGGGTCAGCGGTAGAATTCGGTCCTTGGTCATGTCGGGTCTTCCTTTCCGGGGGCGGCCCCATGCCGCCCGATCCTGTCTCAAACGCGCGCCGCGCGCCTTTCCGTCGCCCGCCCGCGAAAAATCCGGCCGCGCCTTTGCGACATCGCGCCGCAAACCCGCCGCAATGCCTTTCGCCCCGGCGGGATCGCCGCCATGTTGGGGGCCAGGATTGCACGGACCCACGATGCCACACCAGACCGACCCCCGCCCGCCGCTGGCGCCCAGCCCCGAGGACCGCCCGCTCTGGCCGGCCATGCTGCGCGGCTGGCGCTGCAAATGCCCCAGCTGCGGCAGCGGGCCCCTGCTCACCGGCTATCTCAGCGTCACCCCCACCTGCAAGGTCTGCCGCGAGGAGCTGCACCACCAGCGCGCCGATGACGGGCCGGCCTACCTGACCATCCTGATCGTCGGCCACCTGATGGCGCCGCTGCTGGGGCTGGTCTTCGTGACCTGGCGGCCCGAGCCGCTGACGCTCTTCACGATATTTGCGGTTGGCTGCGTCGGCCTCTCGCTCTACCTTCTGCCGCGACTGAAGGGCGCGATGATCGGGCTGCAATGGGCCCGGCACATGCACGGGTTCGGCGCCTCTGCCTGAGCCCGCGCCGCCGGGACCGAAAAGAGGGACGATGACCCAGGACAAGTCCGCCATCCGCAACGCCGCCGCGGCGATCGTGCTGCGCGACCGGCACGGCGATCCGTCGATCCTGATGGGACAGCGCGGGGCCGAGGCCGCCTTCATGCCCAACAAGGTGGTGTTTCCGGGCGGCGCCGTCGATGCCGGCGACGCGCGCGTGCCGCTGGCCGCGCCGCTGCCGCAGGTCTGCGCAGAGCGGCTCTGCGACCAGGCCGCCCCCGATCTCGCCCATGCGCTGGCGGCGGCGGCGGTGCGCGAGCTCTGGGAGGAGACCGGCCTGATCCTCGGCCGCCCCGGCACCTGGGAGGGCCCGGTGCCGCCCGACTGGCAGGGCTTCGCCGCGACCGGCCATCTGCCCGCCGCCGACGCGCTGCAATTCGTGTTCCGCGCCCTGACCCCGCCCGGCCGCCCGCGCCGCTTCGATGCGCGCTTCTTCCTGATCGACGCCGAGGCGATCCAGGGCGATCTCGACGATTTCACCCATGCCTGCGAGGAGCTCTCGCACCTGCAATGGATCCCGCTCACCGAGGCCCGCCGTTTCGATCTGCCCTTCATCACCGAGGTGGTGCTGGCCGAGGTCGCCGCCCGCGCCCGCGACCCCGAACCGCCCGCCACCGTCCCCTATTTCCGCAACAACGATGAGGCCAGCCTCTTCCTGCGCCTGCGCGGCTACCCGATGCCGGAGCACGACTGAGGGCAGACCCGATCCTGAGTCGTCCCGCGCGGCAGCGCCCGCTCAGGCCGGTTGGCGGCGCCGCCCGCTCACCAACCGCAGACCGTCGCGCATGTTGAGGCCGAGCAAGGTGATGTTCACCGCCCCCGCGACCAGTTCGAGCCCCTGCACCGCGTAGAAGGCGGTATCGAACGCCCCGGCCTGCGCCTTGAACGACAGGTAGAAGGCCGAGGGAATCAGGATCAGCATCCCGTTCGCGGCGATGAACGGCATTCGCTTCTGCTTGCTTGCCACCAGCGGACCCCGGCGCCTGGCCGACAGGCGCGCCCCCGAGATGCCCGCCGTCGCGATGGCGGGAACCAGGATCAGGAACCCCCAGGGGATCAGCGACTTGACGGTGGCAACGGTGGCCGCGTCGGTGAAGAGTTCCGACCAGGCGGTCGACAGCCAGAAACCGAGGATCATCAGCAGGGCGATTCCGCCGGCGATGGGGTGAATTGTTTTCGTCATTGCAGGACTCCCGGGCAAGATACATATAGCAGGCTATATATCATTGCATAGCATGCTATTCAAGTGGTAGGACACCTGCATGGACTTCGGCAAACAGCACTCGGCCGGCTATCTGGCGAACCACATGGCGCGGCTCTTCGCGCGCCGCCTCACCGCGCGGATCAAGCCGCTGGGCCTGACCACCGGCACCTTTCCGGCGCTGCTGGAGCTATGGGACAGCGACGGGCTGACCCAGAGGGAGCTTGTCGAGCGGCTGGATATCGAACAGGCGACCATGGCCAACACCCTGGCGCGGATGGAGCGCGACGGGCTGATCCGGCGCGAACGCGACGCAAAGGACGGCCGTATCCAGCGGGCCTGGCTGACCGACCGCGCCCGCGCCCTGCGCGACCCCGCCATCGCCGCGGCGATGGCCGAGAACGCCGCGGCGCTGGCCCCGCTGTCACGCGACGAGCAGCGCCAGTTCCTCGACCTGATGCGCCGGGTCATCGCCGGTGGCAAGCCGCCAAACAAAGCCCCTTAGTTCTCGATGGTGTCACTCCGGGGCGCCAGCCCCGGATCGCGCCCGACCCGCCCCCCAGGGCGGGCGCGATGCGCCCACCCTCGGGCCAGGCGCGATCCTCCGCGCATTCGGCGATGCGGCTCCAGCAAGACTCAGTGTACCACCAACACCAGCGCCAGGATGCTCGCGCCGAGGAGGGCCATGCCCGTCACCTCGCGCGCCGAGACCCGTTCGCGGAAGACCAGCACCGAGGCGAGAAGGCTCAGGATCAGCTCGACCTGGCCCAGCGCCTTGACATAGGCCACGGTCTGCAGGGTGAAGGCGATGAACCAGCAGAACGAGCCGCCCATGCTGAAGAGGCCGACCCAGAGCGCGGTGCGCCGCGCCGCCCAGACCGCGCGCAGCTCGGCCCGGTCGCGCCAGGCCAGCCACAGCCCCATGCCGATCATCTGTGCCCCGGTCACCGCCGCCAGCGTCACCCCGGCGCGCAGCACCGGCTCGAGATCGCCCAGCTGCAGCGAGGCGGCGCGATAGCTGACCCCCGAGACCGCGAAGAGCGCCCCCGAGGCCAGGCCCAGCCCGGCGGCCCGGTTGCCCAGGTGCCGCCACCAGCGCCCCGGTTCCAGCGGGCTGCGCGACAGCAGCAGCACGCCCATCAGCCCCAGCAGGATGGCGCCGAAGCCGGGCAGGCTGACCCCCTCGCCAAGCACCAGCCAGCCGATCAGCACAGCCTGGATCACTTCCGTCTTCTTGAAGGTGATGCCGACCGCGAAATTGCGCTGCTTGAACAGCAGCACCACGCAGATCGTGGCGAGGATCTGCGCCAGCCCGCCGACCAGCGCATGGGCCCAGAATTCGGCGCCCAGCGGCGGCAGGCTGCGCCCCGTTGCCCAGAGATAGGCGCCCAGCAGCGCGGCGATCAGCGGCGCCGAATAGGCAAAGCGCGCGAAGGTGGCGCCCTCGGCCGACAGCCGCTCGGCGCTCAGCACCTTCTGCAGCATGAAGCGCAGCGTCTGGAAGACCGCGGCGGCAAGGGTGACGGGAATCCAGAGGCTCATCGCCCGTTACCGCCGGAGGTGCCTGCCCTCGATCCCACGCCGCTGCCCCCGTCCCGCGCCCCGCGCACGACGATACGCAGCCTTCGGCGGAAAACGCAAACCGGGGGTCAGCGGGGCGGCCAGAGCGGGTGCGGCACCGGATCCTTGGCGCGCAGGAAATGCCGCCGGAAGACCTCGCCATAGGACCGGTAGACATAGGCCTCGTTGTCCTCGAGATAGCGCGCGCGCTCCTGCGCGTAGAGCGCCGGCAGCCGGTACCACGGGGCGCTTGGATTGCGGTGATGCACCGCGTGCAGGTTGTTGTTGAGAAAGAGGAACGCCAGCGGCCCGCGATCCTCGATGATCACCGTGCGGGCGCGCGCCTTCTCATGGGCGCGGTGCTCGAGGAAGGTGCGGATCTTGAGCAGCGACAGCCCCAGATAGGCGGCCAGCACGAAGGCCCAGATCGGCATCGCCGAGGCCGCCACCACCGCCAGCACCGCCGCCGCGCCCAGCAGGTGCAGCCCCCAGGCCCGGGCCACGCCGCGCTCGCCGGCGCGCCAGGCCCGCCAGTCGGCGGCCATGAAGCACACCTGCCCGATCGCCGGCCCCAGCAGCATACGCCCCAGCAGCGTGTTGTTGGCCCGCAGCAGCGCCCGCCGCCAGCCGGGCAGCCCCGCCCAGACCGCCGGGTCGAGATAGTTGCTCTCCGGATCGTCATAGGGATCGGTCAGCCGCGAGTCGCGGTGATGGGCAAGGTGCAGGTCGCGAAATCGCCCATAGGGGATGAAGAGGGTCAGCGGCAGCACCATCAGCGCCTCGTTCAGCGCGCGGGACCGGAAGGGATGCCCGTGCAGCGCCTCGTGGGTCAGCGAGGAATGCAGCGCCGCGATCCAGGCCATGACCAGCACCGCCAGAACCGGGGCCACCGCCGCCAGCCAGAAGACGGCGACGATCCAGCCCAGGTAGCATAAGGCGATCAGCGACAGCGTCCGCCATTCCACGCCCGCGGCGAGCTCGCCCGGCACCGGTCTCGTCTGCATCCGCGCTCCTGCCCTTGGGATGGCCCAGATAGACCACGCTCGACAGGGCGGGACCATTCGGGGTATGGTGCACAAATCCTGCCAAACGTGACCAAACCCGACAGATGGTTCTGAATATCGACAAGCGCCAGCGCGCCGAGCAGTTCCGCACCCGCCTCGCCCGCGCCCTGCAGGAAGCGGGCTCGAACCAGAGCGACCTGGCGCGGCGGATCGGCGTCGACCGCTCGACGATCTCGCAGCTGCTCGGGGGCGACGGCGCGCGCCTGCCCAATGCCCATGTGGTCGGCGCCTGCGCGGCCACGCTCGGGGTCTCCGCCGACTGGCTGCTCGGCCTCTCGGACCGGCCCGAAAGCGCCGCCGAGCTGCTCGCCGGCGCCCTCTCGCTGACCGAGGCGCCCCGCGCGCTGGTCGATCAGCGCATCTTCGACTGGCACCGCGAGGCCGCCGGCTACAAGATCCGCCACGTCCCCGCCGCCCTGCCCGACATGCTCAAGACCCGCGCGGTGCTGGAATGGGAATACAGCCCGCACCTGGGCAAGACCGCCGACCAGGCCATCGGCGCCTCCGAGGACCGGCTGGCCTGGATGCGCGCCGCGCGCTCGGACTACGAGATCGCCATGCCGCGCTGCGAGATCGAGAGCTTCGCCGCCGGCACCGGCTATTACCACGGCCTGCCGGCCGAGCTGCGCCGCGAGCAGCTGGACCGCCTCATCGCGCTCGGCACCCAGCTCTACCCGCGTCTGCGCCTCTACCTCTACGACGCCAAGCGGCTCTACTCGGCGCCGCTGACCATCTTCGGCCCGCTTCTTTGCGTCTTCTACGCCGGCAGCCACTACATGGCCTTCCGCGACCGCGACCGCATCGAGACCTTCACCGCCCATTTCGACCGCCTGGTGCGCGAATCCGACCTCACCGCCCGCGACCTGCCGGGCTTCCTCTCGGAGCTGCGCGACGGAATCGGGTGAGCCGATCAAGTCGATCCCGCTCAGGATCATGACCGGTCTTACCTCCAATGACCGCAGAGAGCCCAAACCAAAGGAATTATATTGTCATTTGGCGGATGTAAAAGCGCCTTCTCTGGGCCGCGCCGAGAGCGCGGTATCCGTCAATATTCAGCGAGTCAACTATGAAGGATTGGCAAATATTTCGTGTTTAAAATTATGCCTTTAGCCCACAAATCGAGATTTTCCTAGCGCAAAAGCCGGTCATTCGATATGGTATAAGATGTTCAAATGAGATCAGGTTGTTTGCTGACCTTTCCACCATAGGAGAGCACATGTCTAGAATTGCATTGTTTCTCTTTTCCTTTTGTTCCCTTTTTTCGCTTCAAACTGCCTCGGCTGATCGTGCACCTCGAGGTTACGATTTGCTGCATAGCCACCCGCAGTATGCATTCCGCTACTCCGCACCCGGCGAACCTGTTCGACGAGGGGCGAAATCCGAACGTTTTGAGGTTAGAGATGGCTACTGCAAGGCAGATGACTGCGCGGCGGACCGTCTGAGAAGTGAAATCATGATTCCAACCAGAAAAGCCAAGAGTCGTGTTGGTAGGAGTATTTGGTTCGGATGGAGCTTTCACATTTCTCAATTGTCAAGTGAACTACGAAAGAACGGAACCTCACCTCAGTTCGGGCAATGGAAAACTGCCGCTCCAAATAGCCCAACCATAACTTTTATTGCGGCCGGTGGTAAAGGCAGAGGAGACGTCTACGTCAGGCTTGGCGACATGGCTGCGAAAAACAACAACGTTGTCGCTGGCGCAAAGTGGGGTTTCGTGTGCAAGAGGCATTTTTCGGTGAGTCAGGCGATGAAAGGCTGGGTAGACGTAGTCATGACCACGAACTTTTCTTCACGCTCAGACGGCTATATAAAAATTTGGGTAAATGGCGCTCAAACATGCGATTACCGTGGCCAAATTGTGGCGACCCAATCAGCTCGAGATTATGCGGGACCCAATCACAGGCGCGGAATTTTTATTGGCAGCACCAAAACTTGGCGGGAACGGGCGGGTAACAAACCTATCCCAACGATCGTGGTTTTTTACGACGAGTTCTTAGTTGGGAATAAGCGTATAGATGTTGACACTAGAATGCGAGAAGCAGCCGGTCTACCAGCAAAAGATTAACCTGTTCGGAAACTAACTGTTTATTTGGACGACATTTCCCTGATGAACTGAACGCTTTTTCCGATCTCGAAACCGGAATTGCGTCGGTCTGGCTCTTGCATCGAATTCCGCTTCATCCGCCCCGCCGTCGGCTCACCCCGGCCGACGGATCGCCCCGCCCGCCCCCTCGGGCCAGGGCAGTCCCGCCTGCGCCTCGGTCAGCCTCGCCAGCGCCGCTTCGATGGCCGCGGAGGGCGGGCTCGGGCGGCGGGTCTCAAGGCTCACATGCAGCAGGAAATGCTCGCCGGTGGCCAGCAGCGTCTCGCCCTCGGTCATCGTGTGGAAGAGGTGCAGCTTCTTGCCCTGCCCCAGCAGCAGCTGGGTGCGCACCTCGATCCGCGCGCCGGCCCGCGCCTCGCCGAGGTGCCGGATGTGGGTCTCGGCGGTGAAATAGCTGCCGCCCGTCGCGATATAGGCCGCGTCGCAGCCGATCAGCTCCATGAACCGGTCTGTCGCCTGCCCGAAGGCGTCGAGATAGCGCGCCTCGTTCATGTGGCCGTTGTAATCGGTCCAGTCCAGCGGCACGGCGCGCGCCAGGGTCAGGATCGGCCGCGACGGGTCGGATATCCCCTCCGCCGTCGCCGCCAGGTCGGTGCCCGCCTTCAGCACCTGGTCATGGGCCTTCAGCAGCGCCCCCGCGCCCCAGTCCTGCGCCTTCAGCGCCCGCATCATCGCCACCAGGTTGGTGTCGCGGATCCGCTCCAGCTCGCGGATCGAATAGGCGCCGGACTGCGCGTCGGACTGACCGGCGATCAGGTCGACCAGCTCGTCGGTGAACTCGGGCACGTCCATCAGCTTGGTCCAGGGCCAGCTCAGGCAGGGGCCGAACTGGGCCATGAAATGCTTCATTCCCGCCTCGCCGCCCGCCACGCGGTAAGTCTCGAAAAGGCCCATCTGCGCCCAGCGGATGCCGAAGCCATAGCGGATGGCGTTGTCGATCTCCTCGGTGGTGGCGATGCCGTCCTTGACCAGCCACAGCGCCTCGCGCCAGACCGCCTCGAGGAAGCGGTCGGCGACATGGGCGTCGATCTCCTTTTTCAGGTGCAGCGGATACATGCCCAGCGCCGTCAGCACCGCGCTGACCCGCGCGATCAGGTCCGCGTCATTGGCCTCGGTCGTGACCAGCTCGACCAGCGGCAGCAGGT
>JAGRMU010000291.1:0-1134 GCA_020441165.1 Sedimentitalea sp. | reverse complement strand
GGCTTGAACCCCGAGGTGGACGAGCCGATCACCGCCCCCGCATCGCAGGCCGCCTGGATGCGGGCGAAGACCGCGTGCTTGACCTCCAGACGCTCGGGCACGCTCTCCTGGATCCAGTCGGCGCCGGCCACCGCCTCGGCGAGATCGGCGTGAAAGCTCAGCCGCCCCTCCGCGGGCAGCGGCACGTCGCTGAGCCCCGGCAGCGACCGGCGGGCATTGGCCATGACCTCGCCGATCTTGCGCTCCGCCTCCGGGTCCGGATCGACGATCCGCACGTCCCAGCCGTTCAGCAGGAACCGCGCGGCCCAGCCGCCCCCGATCACCCCGCCGCCGATGATTGCTGCCGTCCTGGTCATGCCTTCACGTCCCTCAATTTGCCGATATCCCAGCCGTTGAACTCCAGCACCTGCCGGGCCGCCTCGACCCGGTCGGCCCCGCCCGCGCGCTCCCGGCTGACGATGGCCGCGCGGTCCCCCGATGCGGTGCCGATCGCGGCGGTGCGAAACCCCTCGTCGACCCACATCACCACCAGCACCTCGCCGCCGTCAAGCGCGCGCAGGATGCCCGGCCCGTCCTGCCGATAGGCCCGCTCCCCGTCCGCATCGCTCACAAGCACCGCGCCGGCCGGCGTGACGCTGAAACGGACGCTTGCGGCGCAGGGGCCGAGGCAGACCCGCGCGACCCAGTCCCCGGCAAAGCGCGCCGCATCGAACCGGGTGGTGCCGGCCAGCATCGCGTCCGAGTCGCGCAGGCCGGGCGCCGAGGCGCTGCAGCCCGCCAGCAGGCAGGCCGACAGCGCACCGACGCGATACCGACGCAATACCGACGTGATACCGACGTGGGTTTTCACCCTTTCGGCGCCCGTTTCACCAGCCCCAGTTTCTCGCGCACCTCGGCCGGTCCGATCACCCGCGCGCCCATGGTCTCGATGATGGTGCCGGCGCGCTCGACCAGTTGCCAGTTCTCGGCCAGCACGCCCTTGTCCAGCCAGAGGTTGTCCTCCAGCCCGACCCGCACATTGCCCCCCGCCAGCACCGCGGCGGCGACATAGGCCATCTGGTGACGTCCCAGCGCGAAGGCCGAGAAGGTCCAGTCCTCGGGCACGTTGTTGACCATCGCCATGAAGGTGTTGAG
>JAGRMU010000290.1:665-3453 GCA_020441165.1 Sedimentitalea sp. | reverse complement strand
GAAGATGCGGTCGTCGCCGAAGGAACTCGCCGCCTCGTTCTTCGAGGACTGGAAGCCCTGGCGCGCCTCGTCGTCGGTCCAGGCGATGCGCATCCCCTTGCCGCCGCCCCCGGCGCTGGCCTTGATCATCACCGGATAGCCGATCTGGTTCGAGATCTTCACCGCCTCCTCGGCATCGGCGATCAGCCCCATGTAGCCCGGCACCGTGGAAACCCCGGCCTCCTGGGCGATCTTCTTGCTGGTGATCTTGTCACCCATCGCCTCGATGGCGCCCTTGGGCGGGCCGATGAAGGCGACGCCCTCGGCGGCCAGCGCCTCGGCGAACTTGCTGTTCTCGGACAGGAATCCATAGCCCGGATGCACCGCCTGCGCCCCGCTGGCGCGCACCGCCTCCATGATCCTGTCGATCACGATATAGGACTGGTTGGCGGGGGGCGGGCCGATATGCACCGCCTCGTCGGCCATCTGCACATGCAGCGCGTGCTTGTCGGCGTCCGAATAGACCGCCACCGTCGCGATGCCCATCTTGCGGGCGGACTTGATGACGCGACAGGCGATTTCGCCCCGATTGGCGATCAGGATCTTGGAGAACATGGCAGGCCCTTCAGAAGTTGTCGGTGAAAACGCGAAGCGCCGCGCCCGGGTGCTGTCGCGGACGCGGCGCGTGTCGATGAGGGTTGGCTGTGCGCGGGGCTCAGGCCCCGGCGGTCAGCACTTGCCCGGATTCTGCTGGCAATAGAGCACGTTGGCCCCGGCCCCGAGCGCGGCACCGGCCGCGACGTTGCCATCGAGAATCGCGGCCGTCCCGGCCCCGGCCCCGGCGCCATAGAGCGCTTGCTCGCCGAGGGTGTCACCGCAGGCCGCGAGGGCGGACAGTCCCGCCACGATTGCCAGACTCTTGCAGATTCGCATCTTGTGTCTCCCGACTTGCCGTTGCTGCCCGATGGCACAACCCATGACGCAAGCCGCCGGTTCCGCAAGCGGATCTGCGATGGCGCAGCGATTTGAGCGGCTTGGCGCGCATCATCGGCGCCGCGCCGCCGGTCGCGACCCATCGGGGCGGGATCACCAAAAAAAGCGGGCAGATCCATGCCAGCGGCGTGAACCTGCCCGTCAAGGGAAGGGGTACGGAATAGGTAGTGCTCGAACAGTCGGGAAATGGAGTGACTGTCCGCAAACCTGACCCTGTCGCATATTGGGACATTCGCCAAGCATGTAATTTCAGCACAACCAAATTGAGCCATTTTGTGCCGATCTTCCCCTATAGCGTGCAATTTCATGCCGACCCCTTGCTGAAAGTTTCAGCAAAAATCTCTGGGAAGGCGATTCGTGCCACCTGCGTGTCGATTACCAGGAGGGCGTCGTAACTGACCGGATCGAAAGGATCTTCGACCGGCAGCACCTCGCGCCCGAAGAGCCAGCCGAGGCGCCCGGCATCGAGATTGCCGCGCGGGAAGGGCTCCGCGCCGAACTGCGCCCAGAGCGCGGCCAGAAAGGCGGCATCGGCGCGCCGGTCCGCCGGGCGCCGGTCGGCGAAGCGCTCGCGCCGGATCAGGGGCGTTGCGCCCTTGGGATTGGCCCGGCGGATGGTGAACTGGAAATCGGTGCCCGGCAGACGGCCCGGAAAGCCGCGATGCTTCAGCATGGGGCACCCGCCGCGCCTGCGCCGTTGCGGACCATCAGAACGGCTCCCAGACGCAGGCGTCGCCGTCGATGTTGTAGCTCTGGAAGAACTGCGTCGCCTCGGGGCTGCTGGCCCCGAACTCGACCGGGCGGTCGGAGAGCGAGAGCACCACCCGCGCGGCCTCCAGCTGGTACTCGGCGAGATAGGGCAGGACCAGGGTCTCGCAGAGATGGTCCATGTCGGCGGACGCCACGTCGAAGGAGACGGTGCCGCCCTCGCGCGCGATCTGCGGCGCGACGAAGCGGAAGCGCACCCAGGTCTCGCCGGGCGAATCGTCGACCAGCACCTCGGTCAGTTCCATCGGCTGTCCCGAGGGCACCTCGACCGCCTGCTGCGCCACCGCGGCGCCGCCAAGGCCGACCGCCAGCGCCAGCGCCGCGCGACGGATCGCAAGGAAACCGGCGCGGCTCATCGCGCGGCCGCGCCCTGCCCCGCGGATGCCGCCGGGGTCAGTGGTTGCGCAGCGCCTCGATCAGCTCGTCCTTGGTCATGTCCGAGCGCCCCTTGATGCCGATCTCCCGCGCACGATCGTAGAGTTCGTCCCGCGTCCATTCCTCGTAGGGCGGCGCCTTGCCGCCCTTCCGGGACGGGTGCTGCGTGTCCGAGGCTTGCGCATTGGCGATGCGCGCCGATTTCTCCTTGGAATAGCCCTTGTCGCGCAAGGCCTCGTAGGTGTCCTCGTCCTTGATGCTGGACATGTCCTTGTCTGGCATGATGGCCTCCTTTCGGAGGCAACGCGGCGCGGGCCATCGGGTTCCCCTTCGCTCAGAGCGGAATGTTGTCGTGCTTCTTCCACGGGTTGGTCACCGACTTGCCGCGCAGCGAGGCAAAGGCGCGGCTGACCCGCATCCGCGTGCTGTGCGGCATGATCACCTCGTCGATGAAGCCGCGCTCGGCGGCGACGAAGGGATTGGCGAAGCGCGCCTCGTAATCGCGGGTATTGGCGGCGATCTTGTCGGGATCGCCGAGATCGCCGCGGTGGATGATCTCGGTCGCGCCCTTGGCCCCCATCACCGCGATCTCGGCGGTCGGCCAGGCATAGTTGAAATCGCCGCGAAGATGCTTGGAGGCCATCACGTCGTAGGCCCCGCCATAGGCCTTGCG
>JAGRMU010000290.1:0-575 GCA_020441165.1 Sedimentitalea sp. | reverse complement strand
GTGCCCGGCAGGAAGCCCGGCACGTCGACGAAGGTCAGGATCGGGATCTCGAAGGCGTCGCAGAACCGCACGAAGCGCGCCGCCTTGCGGCTGCTGTCGATGTCGAGACAGCCGGCCAGCACCATCGGCTGGTTGGCGACCACGCCGACGGTCTGCCCCTCGAGGCGGATGAACCCGGTGATGATGTTGCGCGCGAAATCCTCCTGGATCTCGTAGAAATCGCCCTCGTCGGCGACCTTCAGGATCAGCTCCTTCATGTCGTAGGGGCTGTTGGCATTCTCGGGGATCAGCGTGTCGAGCGACATCTCGACCCTGCCGGGGGTGTCGAAGAACGGGCGCACCGGGGGCTTCTGGCGGTTGTTCATCGGCAGGAAATCGACCAGCCGGCGCACCTCGGCCATCGCCTCGACATCGTTCTCGAAGGCGCCGTCGGCCACCGAGGACTTGCGGGTATGGGTGCTGGCCCCGCCCAGTTCCTCGGCGGTGACATGCTCGTTGGTGACGGTCTTGACCACGTCCGGGCCGGTCACGAACATGTAGGAGGTGTCCTTCACCATGAAGATGAAATCGGTCAT
>JAGRMU010000289.1 GCA_020441165.1 Sedimentitalea sp. | reverse complement strand
CCCAGCCAGCGCGCGCTGGTGCAGGAGGCGCTGGCCGACTGGCGCCAGTCGCTGGGCACCCGGCTCGACTTTCCCGAGACCCACCTGGTGACGGGCGGCATGGCGCTGACCATGCGCAACATCCCCGCCGCCACCGCCGCCTTCCGGCAGGTCGTCGCCCTCGATCCCCAGCGCGTCGAGGCCTGGTCGATGCTGGTGCGCCTGGCCGAGGCCACCGAAGGCCCCGAGGCGGCGCGCCGGGTGCTACGCGAGGCGCTCGCGCTGGTGCCGGACGATCCCGGCCTGGCGGAAATGCGCCGGCAGCTCGGGATCTGAGCCGCCCCGGGCCCGGCGAAACGCGCCGTTAACCCGCCCCTGCCAGGATGACCGGCGAGGGAGGAACCCCGAGATGCCATCCGACAGGACGCCCGAACACCGTGCGCAGCTCTTTCGTCTGCTCGCACAGCAACACCGCGCCAGCCTGAGCGCGGGGGAAGGGACCGCCGCGCCGAAAACCGATGCCGCCGCGCTGCGCGCCTTGGCGCTGCGCTCGTGGCAAACGCCGGACTGGGCGCGCGATGCGGGCGATCAGCCCTGATCCGACACGGGCGCGCCGCGAAACCCGGTCGCCACCACGAACTTTTCGGAACTGTCGGCGCGCGAGGCGGCGGGCTTGATATTGGAGACGCTGGCGAAGGCCTGCTTGAGCCGCTTCTGCAATTCGCCCTCGGCGCCGCCGGCCAGCACCTTGGCGACGAAGGTGCCGCCCTCCTCGAGCACGTCGAAGGCGAACTCCGCCGCCGCCTCGCAAAGCGCGATGATTCGCAAGTGATCGGTCTGCTTGTGGCCCGAGGAGGCGGCCGCCATGTCCGACATCACCACCGTGGCGCTGCCGCCCAGCCAGGCCTTGACCTGCGCGTCGGCATCGTCGGCGAGAAAATCGAGCTGGTGGATCTCGGCGCCGGCCACCGGCTCGACCTCCTGCAGGTCGATCCCCAGGACCCGGCCCACCGCCTTGCCCGATTTCTCTCCCAGCGCGTTGACCCGCGGCACCGCCACCTGCAGCCAGCCGCCCGGCGCGCAGCCCAGATCGACCACCCGTGCGCCCGGCACCAGGAACCGGAACCGGTCGTCGAGCTCCATGATCTTGAACGCCGCGCGCCCGCGATACCCCTCGGCCCGGGCGCGCTTGACGTAGGGATCGTTCAGCTGCCGCTGCAGCCAGCGGGTTGAGCTCAGCTTGCGCCCACGCGCGGTCTTGACCTTGACCTTCA
>JAGRMU010000043.1:3683-4354 GCA_020441165.1 Sedimentitalea sp. | reverse complement strand
GCCATCGTGCTGCAGACCCTGTCCGAGAAGGGGCTGATGCAGACCGGCGGCGGGCGCTCGGCCTTCTCGGTGCTGCTGACCCAGGACATCGCGGTGATCCCGATCCTGGCCCTGCTGCCGCTGCTGGCGGTGGCGCCGGTGATGCGCATGTCGGGCGACGGCTCGATCCAGCGCGTCGCGGATGCCGCGCACGGGTCCGAGATGTCGCTGGTCCAGGGCCTGCCCGGATGGGGGGTGACACTGGTGACCATCGGCGCCGTCGGCTTCGTGATCTTCGCCGGAATCTACCTCGCGCGCCCGGTGTTCCGCTACATCCACGCCTCGCGCCTGCACGAGATGTTTACCGCGCTGGCGCTGCTGATCGTGGTCGGCATCTCGTTCCTGATGATGCTGGTCGGCCTCTCGCCGGCGCTTGGCGCCTTCCTGGCCGGCGTGGTTCTGGCCAGCAGCGAGTTCCGGCACGAGCTGGAGAGCGACCTCTTGCCGTTCAAGGGGCTGCTGCTGGGGCTCTTCTTCATCACCGTCGGCGCCGGGATCAACTTTCAGCTGTTCTTCGACGATCCGGCCGACCTGATCGGTCTTGCGCTGCTGGTGATCCTTGCCAAGGGCGTGATCCTCTACGTTCTGGGCCGCGCCTTCCGCCTCAAGGGGCGCGACCGCTGGCTGTTCAC
>JAGRMU010000043.1:0-3575 GCA_020441165.1 Sedimentitalea sp. | reverse complement strand
GCGCTGACCATGCTGATCACGCCGCTGCTGTTCCTGCTCTACGATTTCCTCTCCAAGCGGATGCGCGATCACAAGCCCGCCTTCGAGGCCGACGAGATCGACGCGGAAGGCCCGGTGATCATCGCCGGGATCGGCCGCTTCGGCCAGGTCGTGAACCGCCTGCTGCAGGCCAGCGGCTTCAAGACCATCGTGCTGGACAAGGACATGGAGACGATCCAGCTGATGCGCCGCTTCGGGTTCAAGGGATTCCTCGGCGATCCGACCCGGCCCGAGCTGCTCAAGGCGGCAGGCCTCGGCAAGGCGCGGGTGCTGGTGGCCGCCCTCGGCGACCGCGAGTCGGTGACCCAGCTGGTGACCTATGCCCGGCGCGAGCGGCCCGATCTGCACATCGTCGCGCGGGCCTATGACCGCAGCCATGTCTACGAGCTTTACCGCGCCGGGGCCGACGACATCGTGCGCGAGGTCTTCGACAGCGCGCTGCGCGCCGGGCGCTATGCGCTGGAGAATATCGGGCTGACCGAATACGAGGCCGCCGAGGCCGAACAGGCCTTCTATGCCCATGACCGCAGGACCGTGCGCGAGCTGGCCGAGGTCTGGGATCCGGACCTGCCGGCGGCGCAGAACCAGGCCTATATCCTGCGCGCCAACGAGCTGGAGAAGGAACTGGAAACCGCGCTGATGGAGCGCGTCGCCGAAGCCGCGAAGAAGGCCGAGAAGGCGGCGCGGGAGAAGAAATCGGCCTGAGCCGCGCCGCTCTCAGCCGTCGCTGACCCCGGCCTCGGCAAAGGTCGCCATGCCGCCATGGCAGGCCAGCGCGCCCTGCACGATCTGAATCGCCAGCGCCGCGCCCGAGCCCTCGCCCAGCCGCAGCCCCAGTGCCAGCAGCGGCACCAGTCCGAGCCGGTCCAGCAGCGCGCCATGGGCCTGCTCGGCGCTCAGATGCCCGGCGAGGCAGTGGTCCAGCGCGCCGGGGACGGTGTGCGCGAGGCAGGCCGCCGCGGCGCCGCAGATGAACCCGTCGAGGATGACCGGAATGCGCCGCATCCGAGCCGCGGCGATCGCCCCGGCCACGGCCGCGATCTCGCGCCCGCCAAGACAGGTCAGCAGGTCGAGCCCGTCGCGGGCCCCGTCCGCATGGCGGGCCACCGCCTCCGCGACGACGCGCGTCTTGATCCTGAGGGCCGCATCGTCGAGCCCGGTGCCGCGCCCGGTCCAGCTTTCGGCCGCTCCGCCAAAAAGCGCCGTGCAGATCGCCGCGGCCGAGGTGGTGTTGCCGATCCCCATCTCGCCCAGCACCAGAAGGTCGGTCCCCTCCCGCACCGCGCTCCAGCCGCTCTGCAGCGCCGCCACGCAGTCGCCCTCATCCATCGCCGGGCCTTGGGTGAAGTCGCGGGTCGGGCGGTCCAACTCCAGCGCGTGCACGTCCATGCGCGCCCCGGCGAGGCGCGCCAGTTGGTTGATCGCGGCGCCTCCGGCCTCGAAATTCGCCACCATCTGCGCGGTGACCTGCGCCGGAAAAGCCGAGACCCCGCGCGCCGCGACGCCGTGATTGCCGGCAAAGACGATCACCTGCGGCGCGGCGATCCTCGGGCGCGCATCGCCCTGCCAGCCCGCCATCCAGATCGCCAGCTCCTCGAGCCGCCCCAGCGCGCCGGGCGGCTTGGTCAGCTGCCCGTTGCGGGCGGCGGCGGCCTGGGCGGCCTCCGAATCGGGCGGTGGCGCCTCGGCCAGTAGCGCCCGGAACCGGGACAGGTCGGAAAATTCAGGCCGCATCGCATGCCTCGTTGCATCGGGTCTGCGCCGGTGTTTAACCGTTGCACCGGGCTTCACAACCATCGAAAGGCCCCGAGATGCGCGAAAACGGCCTCCTGCGGGCGCGACTGGCCGAGATCGGCGTGGCGCTCGCCCTGCTCACCCGCCTGCCGCTGCCGCCGCTGCCGCCGGGCGCCTTCGAGCGGCCGGGCCGGGCCGCCTGGGCCTTTCCGCTGGTCGGCGCTTTGGTGGGGGTGCTGGCGGGGGCGGTGGGGCTGGCCGCGCTCGGCCTCGGCCTGCCGCCCGGGGCCGCCGCCGGGCTGGCCCTGGCCGCGCAGATCGCCCTGACCGGCGCGCTGCACGAGGACGGGCTGGCCGATACCGCCGACGGGCTCTGGGGCGGCGGAGCGCCGGCGCGGCGGCTCGAGATCATGCGCGACAGCCGGATCGGCACCTACGGGGTGCTGGCGCTGGTCCTGTCGCTGGGCCTGCGCTGGCTGGCGCTGGCGGTGCTTCTGCCGGTCGGCATCGGCGCGCTGATCGCCGCCGCGGCGCTGTCGCGCGGGCTGCTGCCGGCGCTGATGACCGCCCTGCCCCCGGCCCGCTCGGACGGGTTGTCGCGGAGCGTCGGCGCGCCGGGTCCCGGTGCCAGCGCCGTGGCCGCCGGGCTTGGCCTGCTGCTCGCGCTGGCCGCGGCCGGACCGGCGATCCTCGTCCCGGCGCTGCTCGCCGCCGCGCTGGTGTCCGCGCTCGGCCGGCTGGCCCGGCGCCGGATCGGCGGGCAAACCGGCGACATCCTCGGCGCCGCGCAGCAACTGGCCGAGATCGCGCTGCTGCTTGGCCTGCTGGCCGCGCTCGGCCCCGCGTGAGAGCGCCTCAGTCGGTGGTCCGGAACCGCGACATCTGCACCAGCGCGATCGTCGCCAGCGGCGCCACCAGGCCGATCAGCGCGACGGTGATCAGCAGCCAGCCCAGCTGCGAATAATCCGCCGGGGTGATGACCTGTCCGGTGTCGCGGTCGATCACCTCGCGGGTCACCACGAAGACCTCGTTCAGCGCCCGGGTCGCGAGGCTGCTGGCCGAGAGCGCCAGGTTGGTGAAGGAGGCCATCACCGCGAAGAACGTCGCCTTCAGATGCCCCGGCGCGTTGCGCGCGATCCAGGCCAGCATCGGGATCATCGCCACCTGCCCCAGCGGCGATTCGACGGCCGTGTCGATCATCGCGATGAACCGGGCATCGACGATGCCGCCGGTATGGGCGGCGGTCCAGTGATGCAGCCCGTAGTAGAGCGCGATATTGGGCAGCGACAGCACCGCCCCGGCCAGGGTCAACAGGATCACGATGCGGGTGATCGGCCAACGGGCCATCAGCGGGCGCAGCAGGATGATCCCCGCCAGGGTCAGCACCGAGGTGATCAGCGAGAGCACCGACAGGAACTGCTCGTCGAACAGCAGCTCGTCGATCTCGAACCAGGTCTGGCCGGGACCGGGCAGGGGCACCGCGCGAAAGACGAAGATGATCACCGCCGTGCCGACCAGCGCGCGGGCCTTGTCGCGCGGCAGCTCGGCGATGAGCTGGCGCATCAGCAAAAGCACGATGGCCATCGAGCCGGCAAAGACCGCCTCCTGGGCACGGGCGAAATCCGACAGGCCGATGACCAGGGTCAGGGCGACGAAGACCAGCCCGCCGATGAAATACCACGGGTTGGCATGGGCCGCCTCGTCGGGGCGGCCCATGGCCTGCGCGATCGCGTCCGCGCCGACCCCGGCGGCGCGCAGATCACGCCGCAGCCGCCACTTCTGCAGCGAGGCGAGGGTGACGC
>JAGRMU010000288.1:8063-9707 GCA_020441165.1 Sedimentitalea sp. | reverse complement strand
ACCGGATCCAGCACCCCGTCGATCCGGGTGAAGCTGGCGATCATCTCGTCCAGAACCCGCGTCCGCCGCGCCTCGTCGCCCTCGGGCCAGACCAGGGTGAAGCCCTTGATCTGCCCGTCCTGCAGCCGGGCCTCGGTGTAGGAGACGATGCCGTGGCCGCGCCCCTCGAGCGTGAAGCTGTCGGCGCTGCGGGTGCGCGGGCCATCGAGGGGCACGATTTCGAGGGTCTGCATGATGTCGTAGAGCCCGGCCAGCGTCGCCTGATCGCCCGGCTGGCTGATCAGCAGCACGCGCACGCCGAGATCGCCGGCAGGCTCGAAATGCGCGAAGGGCGCCTCGTAGCGCGAAAACCGGACCACGGCGGCGGGGATGCGCATCTCGATCCCGGTCTTCTCGTCGCGCAGGCGGTCCATGCCGACGCTGGTCAGCGGCGCATTGTAGGCCTCGATCAGCGCCGCGCGCTGCGCCGTGGTCAGGATGCCGGTTTCCTCGAAGCCGTTTCGCCGCTGCCAGGCGGCCATCGAGGCGCGGGTGCCCTGGCCGAAGGCGCCGTCGATGGTGGCATCGTAAAGCCCCTCGGCCTGCAACGCCCGCTGCAGGTCCTGGCGCGCCTCGAGGCTCAGCAATTGCTCGCTGCGCCGCGCCTCGTCGGGGGTTTCGTCCGCGGCCTGGGTGGGCACGTCCGGCGCGACCGGGGCCGCGCGCGCGGCATCGCCGGGCAGGGGAGGCGCGGCCACGCTGCCGTGGCTGAGAACGTCGGCGCCGACCGGCCAGAACTGCGACCCCAGCGCGCTTCTGTCGGTGAGGAAACTGTCGCGCGGGATCTGCCGCTCGGCCCGATAGACGCGCAGCACCCGCTCCGCATCGTCCGGTGCATAGGGACCGAGCAGGATGCCATACCACTTGCCGCCCAGGGCAAAGCCGGCCACGTCCGCCAGGCGTGCCGCATAGTCCCGCGCCCGCTCCTCGGCGACGTCCAGATCGGGATGCGCCTCGATCTGCACCCAGGCGCCGTCCTGAGCGTCCTGCGCGGTTGCGACCCCTGCCAGAAGCACGGCCGCGACAAGGACCGGAGCGAAGAGTGTCTTCATCTTGAACCCAATACCTTTCAAAGGGACGTTTCAGGCGCAGATATACAGCACTCCTTGCGCGATTCCATGCGGATCGCGGCCGGAAGTCCCACCCTGTTGCCCCGTTGACCCGGTGCCGTGCGGCGACTAGGAAAGGCGCGCGATCCGGCGGGCGCCAGGCGGCCCGTCCGGTCCGAGACATCAGGTGGGATCGACGCATGACCGGGACAGCAGAGGCGCCGCGCTCGTTTCAGGAGATCATCCTGCGGCTGCAGTCCTACTGGGCCGGCAAGGGATGCGCGATCCTGCAGCCCTATGACATGGAGGTCGGCGCCGGCACCTTCCACCCGGCCACGACCCTGCGCAGCCTCGGCACCGCCCCCTGGGCGGCCGCCTATGTGCAGCCCTCGCGCCGGCCCACCGACGGGCGCTATGGCGAGAACCCGAACCGGCTGCAGCATTACTATCAGTTCCAGGTGCTGATCAAACCCAGCCCGCCCGACCTGCAGGATCTCTACCTCGGCAGCCTTGCCGCCATCGGCATCGATACCGGCCTGCACGACATCCGCTTCGT
>JAGRMU010000288.1:0-8001 GCA_020441165.1 Sedimentitalea sp. | reverse complement strand
ACGGCATGGAAGTGTCGCAGTTCACTTATTTCCAGCAGGTCGGCGGCCATGACTGCAACCCGGTCTCGGGCGAGCTGACCTATGGTCTCGAACGTCTCGCCATGTACGTGCTGGGCATCGATCACGTGATGGACATGCCCTTCAACGATCCGGGTGCGCCGATCCCGCTGAGCTATGGCGACGTCTTCCGCCAGACCGAGGAGGAATACGCCCGCTGGAACTTCGATGTCGCCGACACCGCGATGTTGCTGCGTCATTTCGAGGAGGCCGAGGCCGAATGCGCGGCGATCCTGTCGCATCCCGCCGAGGATCCCAAGACCGGCAAGCGCATCGTCATGGCCCATCCNNGCCTATGACCAGTGCATCAAGGCCAGCCACATCTTCAACCTTCTGGACGCGCGCGGGGTGATCTCGGTCACCGAGCGCCAGGCCTATATCGGCCGCGTCCGGGCGCTGGCCAAGCAATGCGCCGACGCCTTCGTGCAGACCGCGGCGGGCGGGTATGCGGCGTGAGCGGAGCGTGTCCCGTGGGTCTGGTCCTGCCTCGCTGCGGTGGCGCCGGTTGCCCGCATGAGCGGTAGGATCCTCGCCCTGCTGCTGGTCGCGGCCGGCCTGATCGCCGGGGGCGCTTTGTATTATCTGCAGGTCTATGGCTTCTACCACGAGGTCGCCGCGCGGCCCGGAGAAGACGTGACGCTGGTGGCGCTGTCGGACGGCCAGGCGGTGTCGATCCGCTATGCCGATTTCCGGGCCATCGACGCCGACAGCTCGCCGATCCGCTACAGGGCCTGTTTCACCACCGACATGGGCCTTGATGACCTGAGCGCCGCCTTCGTCGCGGTCGAGGATATCGAGCCGCGCAATGCCCCCGGCTGGTTCGATTGCTTCGACACCGGCGCCCTCGCGGCCGCGCTTGAGGACGGAACCGCCCGCGCCTACCTCGGCGGCAAGAACGTCGCCTACGGCGTCGACCGGATCGTGGCCATCACCGAGGACGGGCGCGGCTTTGTCTGGCACGACCTGAACGCATGCGGCGACAAGGCCTATGACGGCACCGTCATCGGCGAGGCCTGCCCCCCCAGACCGGAGACCAACTGATGCCCGACCTGCTGATCGAACTGCTCTCCGAGGAAATCCCGGCGCGGATGCAGGCGCGCGCGGCGCAGGATCTCAAGTCGCTGGTGACAAACGGTCTGGTCGAGGCCGGGCTGACCTATGCCGGGGCCGAGGCCTTCTCGACCCCGCGGCGCCTGACCCTGGCGGTCGAGGGGCTGCTCGCCGCCTCGCCGACGCTGCGCGAAGAGCGCAAGGGGCCGCGTGCCGATGCGCCGGAAAAGGCCATCGAGGGGTTCCTGCGCGGGGCGGGGCTGAGCCGTGAGGATCTCGAGATCCGCGACACGCCCAAGGGGCAGGTGTTCTTCGCCACCATCCAGAAACCGGGCCGCGCCGCGGCCGAGATCGTCGCCGAGGTGCTCGAGGCGGCAATCCGCGGCTTTCCCTGGCCGAAATCCATGCGCTGGGGCGCGGGCAGCCTGCGCTGGGTGCGTCCGCTGCAGTCGATCCTGTGCATCCTCAGCGACGAGCACGGCGCGCAGACGGTGCCGCTCGACGTCGACGGGATCGTGGCGGGAGAGCAGACGCAGGGCCACCGCTTCCTGGATCCGGGCCGGTTTTCTGTCGTGTCCTTCGATGATTACCAGGCGAAGCTGAAGCGCGCGAAAGTGATCCTGCCGGCCTCCGAGAGGGCCGATCACATCTGGGCCGACGCCACCAACCTGGCCTTTGCGGCGGGCCTCAAGGTGGTCGAGGACGCGGGGCTTCTGGCCGAGGTCGCGGGGCTGGTGGAATGGCCGGTGGTGCTGATGGGCGAGATCGGCGCCGCGTTCCTGGACCTGCCGCCCGAGGTTCTGCAGACCTCGATGCGCGAGCATCAGAAGTTCTTCTCGGTGCGCAGCAAGAAGACGGGGCGGATCGAGCGTTTCGTCACCGTCGCCAATGTCGAGACCGCCGATCACGGCGCGACCATCCTTGCCGGCAACAGAAAGGTGCTGGCCGCGCGGCTCTCGGATGCCAAGTTCTTCTGGGACAACGACCTGCGCGTGGCGAAATCGGACATGAGCGTCTGGACGCAAGCCCTTGAGAACGTGACCTTCCACAACAGGCTGGGCAGCCAGGGCGACCGCATCCGACGCATCTCTGCGCTGGCCCGCGAGCTGGCCCCGGTCGTCGGTGCGGACCCGGAACAGGCGGAACTGGCCGCCGGGCTGGCCAAGGCCGATCTTTCCAGCGAAATGGTCTATGAATTCCCCGAGTTGCAGGGGCTGATGGGCCGCTACTACATCGAGGCCGCCGGTCATCCCGCCGAGATCGCCGCCGTCGCGCAGGAGCATTATGCGCCGCTCGGACCCTCGGATTCAGTGCCCACCGCGCCGCTTTCGGTCGCCGTGGCGCTGGCTGACAAGCTCGACACGCTCACCGGGTTCTGGGCCATCGATGAGAAGCCGACCGGCTCGAAGGACCCTTTCGCACTTAGACGGGCGGCGCTGGGGGTGATCCGGTTAGTGATGGAAAATGATCTGAAGATAAAACTCGCTTCGGCAATTGAGAGAAGTACAGCCATTCACAATGGACAACAGGTCAAGATGGGAAGATCCGTTCTCCACGACCAACTCGTTGGCCAAGTACGTGAGGGGATAGAGTTGGAACTCGCCGTCGAACGGCTGCAAACGCCGCCAGCAAATACGCTCTTAGAGAGATTTACTGGCTTTGCCAAAGAGCACAACGAAAGGCGGCGACTGGAAAGAGAAAAGCTAGAGTCAGTCGAAGCTCTATTGAACGATGCGGAGGCACGGACGCTAGCGGAGTTGGATGAGAAGGCAATTGATTGGAGAAATGATCTCCTCGCCTTCCTCCACGACCGCCTGAAGGTCTACCTCCGCGATCAGGGTATCCGGCACGACATCATCGACGCCTGCATTGCCATGCCGAACAGCGACGACCTGACCCTTCTGGTCAAGCGCGCCCGCGCTCTCAACGACGTTCTGGCAACCGAGGAGGGAGAGAACCTGCTGCAAGGCTTCAAGCGCGCCAACAACATCCTGACCCAGGCCGAGGAAAAGGACGGGGTCGAGTATTCCTTCGGGCCGGACGTGAAATTCGCCGAGACCGACACCGAGCGGGCGCTCTTCGCGGCGCTCGATGCTGCCGAGCCGAAGATCGCCGCCGCGCTCGACGCCGAGGATTTCGCCGCGGCGATGGCGGCGATGGCCGCGCTGCGCGCCCCGATCGACGCCTTCTTCGAGGATGTGAAGGTCAATGCCGACAGCGAAACCCTGCGCCGGAACCGGCTGAACCTGCTGCACCGCATCCGCGCGGTCTGCGCGCAGGTCGCGGACCTGACCCGTATCGAAGGGTAGCCGCGGGCAGAACGCAAGGCCCGCGTTCCGGCCTTGCGTGCAGGGCAAAGCCGCCTATGCTGCACGGCATCATCGCAGGTGCCGCAATGCAGAAACCCCGTGCACACTAACCCGCACACCACCCTGATCACGCCCGACGCCAAGCTGGCCGCCAACACCCATGGCGGGCGGGCCAAGTGCCTGCAGCGCCTGGTGCGGCTGGAGATGCCGGTGCCGCGCACCGTGGCGCTGTCCTTCCAGACCGTGCACCGCATCGCCGGGGACGATCTGCCCGACATCGCGGCGATCCTCGACCAGTTCGCGCCCGGAGCGCTGCTCTGCGTGCGTCCCTCCTCCGAGGATCCCGACTGGGGCGGGCCGGGCGCGGTGCTCAACATCGGTATGAACGACGCCCGCTTCGGCGAGCTGCGCGCGCGCCTGGGCGAGGAGGTCGCGGCGCGCATCTACCAGCGCTTCGTGCAATCCTATGCGGTGCATGTGGCGCGGCTCGACCCGGACGTGTTCGACGATCTGCCCGAGGAGGGGCTGCGCGGGCTCGACGCCACGCTGCGCGCCTATGAGGACGAGACCGACGAACCCTTCCCGCAGGATCCGGGCCGGCAACTGGCCGAGGTTCTGCGCTCGATGGCCCGGGCCTGGGAGGGCACCTCGGCGCGGCTGCTGCGCCAGGCCAAGGGCGCGCCGGCCGATGCCGGGCTGGGCCTGGTGGTGCAGGAGATGATCCCCGGCTTCGGTCGCGAGGAGTGCGGATCGGGCGTGCTGCAGCTGGTCGATACCGTCACCGGCCAGCCGCAGGTCACCGGCCGCTATCTCAGCCAGAGCCAGGGTCGTGACGCGCTGGGGGCGGGGACCGGGGCGCTCTATCTCGCGAAGGACCCGCGCGGTCCGTCGCTGGAGGACGTGGCGCCCGAGGCCTTCGCCGCGCTCAAGGCCCATGCGGCATTGATGCGCGAGCACCTGCGCGAGGAGATGCAGGTCGAGTTCGTGATCGAGAACGGCCATGTGCATATCCTCGACGGGGTGCGCGTGCCGCGCGGCAGCCGGGCGGCGGTGCGCATCGCGGTGCGCCTGGCCGAGGACGGGATCATCACCCCGCAGGAGGCGGTGATGCGGGTCGAGCCGCACAGCCTCAACGAGCTGCTGCACCGGCAGGTGGCCCCGCGGGCGAAGCGCGACGTTCTGGCCACCGGCATCGGCGCCAGCCCGGGGGCGGCGACCGGGCGGATCGTGTTCAACTCGGCCGACGCCCAGGCCAGCGCCGCACGGCGCGAGCCCTGCGTGCTTGTGCGGCGCGAGACCTCGCCCGAGGACATCCGCGGCATGCATGCCTCGGTCGCGGTGCTGACCGAGCGCGGCGGGATGACCAGCCACGCCGCGGTGCTGGGGCGCGGGCTGGGTCTGCCCTGCATCGTCGGCGCCTCGTCGATGCGCTTTCAGACCCGCGAGCGGAAGATCGTCGCGCCCGATGGACGGGTGCTGACCGAGGGCGACGTGATCACCATCGACGGCAGTTCCGGCCAGGTGCTGGCCGGCGAGCCCGAGATGCTCGAGGCGGCGCTGGACGATGCCTTCCAGACGCTGATGGGCTGGGCCGACGCCGCCCGCGACATCGGCATCCGCGCCAACGCCGACACCCCGGTCGACGCCCGCACCGCGCGCAATTTCGACGCCCAGGGGATCGGCCTCTGCCGGACCGAGCACATGTTCTTCGAGCCGGGCCGCCTGACGGTGATGCGCGAGATGATCTTCGCCGAGACCAGCTCGGGCCGCGCCGCGGTGCTGGAACGGCTGCTGCCGATGCAGCGCGAGGATTTCATCCAGCTTTTCCGGATCATGCAGGGACAGCCGGTCTGCATCCGCCTGTTCGATCCGCCCCTGCACGAGTTCCTGCCCGCCACCCGCAGCGGGCAGCGCGAACTGGCCGAGGCGCTGGACATCCCGGTGAGCGACGTCACCCGCCGCGTCGAGGCGATGGGCGAATACAACCCGATGCTGGGGCTGCGGGGCGTCCGGCTGGGCGTGACCGTGCCCGAGATCTACGACATGCAGGCCCGCGCCATCTTCGAGGCGACACTCGAGGCCAGCCGCGACGGCGATGCGGTGGTCCCCGAGATCATGATCCCGCTGGTCTCGGCCCGGCGCGAGGTCGAGCTGGTGCAATCGCGGATCGACGCGGTGGCGGCGGCGGTGCGCACCGAACGGGGGCGCGATTTCGACTATCGGCTGGGCGTGATGGTCGAGACGCCGCGCGCCGCCCTGCGCGCCGCGGAGTTTGCGCCGCTGGTCTCGTTCCTCAGCTTCGGCACCAACGATCTGACCCAGATGACCTATGGGCTGTCGCGCGACGATGCCGGGCGGTTCATGTCGACCTATGTCAAGCAGGGCGTCTTCCCCGAGGATCCGTTCCACGTCCTCGACACGGACGGGGTCGGCGAGTTGCTGAAACTCGGCGTCGAGCGGGGGCGGGCGGCGAATCCGAATCTCACCATGTCGATCTGCGGCGAACATGGCGGCAACCCCGAATCAATCGCCTTCTGCCGGGCGGCGGGATTCGACTATGTCTCCTGTTCGCCCTTCCGTGTTCCGGTGGCGCGACTAGCTGCCGCACAACTGGCCATAAAGCACAAGATCGGCACCGGCGCCGCGCGCTGACACCAGATGTTGTTTCCGGCCTGCGAACAGATTGTCGCAGGTTTCGGCACAATTGCGCCGTTTTTCGCTTGCATTTGACACAATTCTGGACGTTGCCGACACGCTGCGGTAACCCGCCCCGTGCGCTGGAGACGGGAGGGCCCGGCGCGATCCGTATTTTGGGGGTTGTTATGAAACGTATTCTTGTCGCCTTGGCGATTTCTTCCGCCGTGCTGTCACCATCTCTTTCCGCCGCGGACGCAACACGGAAGGACATGGCCCGGACCCACGAAGGCGGAAATGGCGCCGGGGTCGGAGAGTATCTCAAGGCCCTGCTGGTGAAGGAAGAGGACGAGGCGCGCAAGCCCGTCGAAGTGGATTTCAGCCGGTCCTGGATCGACGCCCAGCCCAAGGCCAAGGGCGACGAGAACTGGCGCTGCCTGTCCGAGGCGCTGTATTTCGAGGCCCGCGGCGAGACCGTCGAGGGGCAGTTCGCGGTCGCCGAGGTGATCATGAACCGCGTCGCCAGCAGCGAGTTTCCCGGCTCGCTCTGCGGGGTGATCAACCAGGGGACGGGGCGCAAGTATCAGTGCCAGTTCACCTATACCTGCGACGGGCGCAAGGAGGTGATCGCCGAGCCCAAGGCCTATGAGCGGGTCGCCAAGGTGGCGCGCGCCGTGATCGACGGGGTGGTGCCCGATCTGACCGATGGTGCCACCCATTATCACACCAAGGCCGTGCTGCCCTCCTGGGCGCGGGTCTATACCCGCACCGCCAGGATCGGCGTGCATGTCTTCTATCGTCCGAGCACCCGGACCGCGAGCAACTGAGCGGCTGACATCGACAGGCAGTATCGGCGGGCCGGTGCCGACCGGCCGTCCTTGCGGCGCTGGCAGGCGGGTGCCGGGTCTGCTAGACATCGTGCCGCGGCACCGTTTCCGCCGATCTGACCCGACCAGCCCGAGGCCCGGCCCATGAGCACCGAGATCCGCCTAGCCTTCGCGCATCCCTCTGAGCGCTCCGAGGCGACCTCGCCCTCGGCCCCGCTGGACCGGATCTCGCTGCGCGATCACATCGTCGAGGTCGAGATCGGCGCCTTTCAGGCCGAACGCGGCACCACCCAGCGCATCTGCTTCAACGTCGTGGTGGAAGTGCAGCCGCTGACCGGTCCGATCGACGACGATGTCGACCGCATCCTCAGCTATGACCGGGTCACCGAGGCCATTGCTGATGCCTTGGCCGAGGAGCGCTTGAACCTGCTCGAAACGCTGGCCGAGCGGGTCGCCGAGCGCATTCTGGTCGAGCCGCGCGCGATGCGGGTCTTCGTGCGCATCGAGAAGCTGGATCGCGGCCCGGGCGCGCTGGGGGTCGAGATCGTGCGGGCGCGCGACCGCAATGCGGCGCCCGCCACGGCCTATGACCGCCCGCATCCGAGGCTGGTGTACCTCTCGAACGCCGCCATCCGCTCGGACAACCTCGCTGGCTGGATCGACCAGATGTCGGTCCGCAAGCGCCCGCTGATCCTCTGCGTCGGCGCCCCGGACCTGCCGGCCCCGCAGACCGGGCACCGGATGACCCAGCGCCGAATCGACCTGCTGGCGATCGAACAGAACGCCTGGGTGCTGGCGGCGCGCGATCCGCGCTGCAAGGTGGTCAGCACCCGGACCGAGCTCGACTGGGCGATGCGAAACGGCCAGATCTGCGTCTGGGCGCCCTCGAAGATCGTGCTCGACGCGGTCGACGGGCCCTCGGCGCACCCTTCCGATGCGGTGGCGCTGGCGGTCTGGTTCGCCGCCACCTTCGAGGCCGACGAGATGCTGGTGATCGGCGCCGAGCTGCCGCGCGATCCCGGCGTGCCGCTGCGCTCGGTGCCGGTGGAGCAGTCCGCGCTGTGACCCCGCGCTTTCGGCCGTTGCCGCAATCGGGCCGCGCCCGGCCGCAAGGCGCGTTGCCG
>JAGRMU010000287.1 GCA_020441165.1 Sedimentitalea sp. | reverse complement strand
CTTGTCACTTGACAATTTAAGCGAATGGAGTATCTAAGGTGCCAAGGAAGAAGCACACGTCAAAGGAAATCGAGGCTGTCATCCAGGAGCTCGAAGAGCTGGGATGGGACCTTATTGAGGGAAAGGGGCACGCGTGGGGGATCCTCCGATGCCCGGCCAACGATAAGGAATGCCGCTGTGGCGAGTTTTGTCAAATGTCTGTCTGGTCGACCCCGAAGAACCCACAGCAGTTCGCGAAGAGGATCCGACAGAAGGCCCTGGCCTGCGTGAAGCTTCAGAAGAACGACGAAAGTAAAGCCGATGGCTGAAGAATTCGAATTCGAACTGGTCTTTGCGCTCCCCGACGGGGAGCACGATGCGTTTGAGCTCTCTGATGCCGTCTATGAGGCGGGTTTTGAAGATGCTCTCGTGGGCACCGGTCATGCCGGTCTGCTGGGTGTAGAACTGGAGATTGAGGGGGATGAAGCCGAGAGCGCGATCCTTGAAGCGGCGCGGGCGCTGATCAAGGCGCTGCCGCGAGGCACAGTCCTGCGCGAGGTCCGTCCCGATCTCGTGACTCTCGCGGATGTTGCCGAGAAGCTTGAGGTGAAGCGACAGGCGCTGCAGCAGCGCAAGATGCCCCTTCCCGTTGCGGGTGGCCTTTACCGCATCGACGAGATGATCGAGGTGCTGATGGAGGCCTCCAGACCGGCGAAAGGGCAGCGTCGTCCGCGTTTCAATCTCGCTTCGGCCGCGAAGTGGTTTCGCGCGGGCCCCGCGGCCCGCAGGGTCAACGCTCAATTGACAATGCGTGAGATTGACCCTGCGACGATCGAGCGGGCACCTCGACCCGAGCGCGACGAACCTGTTTCCTTTCACCCGTGAAAATGGTCGGTTCAAGGGGCAGCCAAAAGACGCCATCGGGACATTCTGTCGTGTCACCCGCATGACGGCTTAGCCAAGCTGAAACTTCTCGCCCGCCTCGCCGACATGCGGAGCCGAACCGGCAATCTCCGCCTCCAAGCTCTCAAGGTCACTCATCGCGTCCAGAACCCGGGCGACGTCGTTTTCGGTCGGAGCGCCAACCTCCAGATCTGCCTGCCGCCCGAAATCCATCTCGAACTGCCGCTGATCGTCCGCAAGGAAAGCGGCGCGGCCGCGCCGCTGTCCTTGAGCCGGACCGTGATCAATAGGTGCATTTCCACCGGGTTCCGTAAGTCCCATCCTGGCCTCGAAATCGCGTTCCGACAGACCTGACGCACGCGGCGCCGTGGGCATCGCCCTGACGCTCAGGGGCAATTCCCCCATCGGCGGAACCGGTCCGGTCGGAAACGGCAACTCCCCTTCTTGGGCGGCATGGATGCCCTTGAAGAACGGGTCCTCGAAATACACCAC
>JAGRMU010000286.1 GCA_020441165.1 Sedimentitalea sp. | reverse complement strand
CCCTCGATCTCGCGAATGGTGAACTCGGCCATCTGGCGCTCCCTCAGCTGGCCGGCTCGTCCCAGACCATCGAGCGCTCCCAGAGCAGCTCGAGCGGTCCGGGATCGAGGCCGTTCTGCCCGCGCAGCGGACGGTCGAGCGTGACGATCACGAAGAGGATCACCCCCAGGAAGAAGGCGGTGACCGAGCCCAGGACGAAATGCGGCCGGATCCGGATGCGCAACAGCGCGACCAGCAGGATGTTGATCGCCGCCCCGACCAGGACCGCGTACCACAGCACCGCCGGGATCTTGGTCAGCACCCCGGCGAGGCGCTGCTGGCGGGCCGCCGAGAACTCGTGATAGGCCGAGATCACCGCCGCGTGGATGGTCCGCTCTCCCTCGGTCCGCGGCTCGAAGCTGGCGAGCTGGCCGAAGATCGCGTTGGCCCGGTTGTGACCGCCGTTCAGGATCTCGCCCTCGCGGTGCACCGGCCATTCCTTGTAGAGCGTGAAGAGCACATAATCGCGCATCATCTCCTTGGCGATGCTGCGGTCCGGCTCGGGAAAGGCGTTCACCTGGGTATAGAGCGATCCCAGCGCGGTGGCCTCGCGCATGATGCTTTCGCGCACCCGTTCGGAATTCTGATAGGCCGAGACGGTGAGCAGGCCCAGCAGCAGCCCGTAGAACAGCCCGAACCCGGAGGTCGCATAATTGACCGAGGCGTTGAAATCCGGGCCGGTGCCGATCAGCAGGCGAAAGAGCGGCTTGATGACCAGCAGCCCGAAGGCCATCGCGCCGATCGCCGCCAGCGAGAACCAGGTGGCGAGCGTCTGGTTGGGAACGTCGTAGAGGAAATCGGGCACGCGCCCTCCGGTCGTGAAAACGTCCGGAACCTGATACCGGCGGATCGCCGCGAAGGCAAAGATTACCGAACCCACCGGGCCGGATCGAGCGTGGACGCGGTTCCGGCAACGGGCTAGGCTGGGCGGCACATCCCGCACCCGGAGCCCGCATGATCCGCGCCGTCCTCTGTCTTCTTCTGCCGGTCCTGATCGCCGCCACGCCCGCCCCCGCGCAGCAGATCCGCGTGTTCAGCGTCGGGTCGGGCAACATCCTGGGCGGCTATTTCGCCACCGCGCGCGCGATCTGCGACGTGATCAACCGCAATCCCCATGCCGACGGGTTGCGCTGCAGCCCCGAGCCGACGCAAGGGTCGATCTACAACCTCGCGATGCTGCAGGCGGGCGATCAGGATATCGCGCTGGTGCAATCGGACTGGCAGCGGGCCGCCTATCTGGGCGAGAGCCTCTTTGCCGGCCAGGCCCCGCAATCGAACCTGCGCAGCGTCATGGCCCTCTATCCCGAGACGATCACCATCCTGGCCGGCGCGCAGAGCGACATATGGGACACGCCCGATCTCTTCGGGCGACGGGTGGATATCGGGCCGCCCGCCTCGGGTCGCCATGCCTCGATCGTCGCCATGTTCGACCGGCTGGGCATCGAGCGCAAGCAATTCGCGGAACTGGCGGAACTGACCGAAGATCACGCGCTGGCCGAGCTTTGCAGCGGCCGGGTCGACGCCGCGATCTTCATTCTCGGGCATCCCAGCCAGATGATCGCGCGGGCCATGAACGACTGCGGCGCGCGGATGATCTCGCTCAGCCAGCCGGGCTTGCGCGATGCGCTCGCCTCGGGCGGCGAGTATTCCGCGATCACCATCCCGGCCGGAACCTACGAGGGGCAGGCAGAGCCGCTGGAGAGTTTCGCGGTCTATGCCACTGTCGTGACGCGGTCCGACGTGGACGATGCCATCATCGAGACCTTCGTCGCCAGCGTTCTCGACAACCGGCGCAAGCTGGCCGCCACCAATCCGCTGCTGGCCGGCATCGATCCGACCATGATGCGTGGCCGCGCGCTCACCGCGCCGCTGCACCCGGCCGCGCTGCGCGCCTTCGAGGCGGGCGGCAGTTGAACTGACCCGAGCGCGCCCAGTCCGCGGTCCGGTTCCGCCGGAGGGCGCAAGCGACGTTGCAGAATCGATGCGCGCCCGCGAGTGTCGGCGGCGAAAGCGACAGGGGGCGGGCATGGCGTGGGTCTATCTGGCATTGGCGGCGGTGTTCGAGGTGCTTTTCGCGATGAGCATGAAGGCCTCGGACGGCTTCACCCGGCCGCTCGCCACCGGGATCACCGCCCTCGGCGTGGTTGGCGGCATGGTGTTCCTGGCGCTGGCGCTGAAATCGCTGCCGGTCAGCGTCGCCTATCCGATCTGGACCGCCGTGGGCACGCTGGGCACGGTGCTCTTCGGCTACCTGCTGCTGGGCGAGAGCCTCACGCCGCTGAAACTGGTATCGGCGGCGGCGATCGTGCTGGGGGTGGCGGGGCTCAAGGCCTCGGCGGGCTGAACCCCGGACGCTTGCGCCAACTTGCGCCCGCCGGCGCCACCGCCTACATCTGCCGGCCATGGCAAAGACCAAGTCAGATCCGAACTACAAGGTGATCGCCGAGAACCGGCGGGCGCGGTTCGACTATGCCATCGAGGACGATCTGGAATGCGGGATCCTGCTGGAGGGCTCCGAGGTCAAGTCGATGCGCCAGGGCGGGGCCAACATCGCCGAGAGTTACGCGGCGGTCGAGGATGGCGAGCTGTGGCTGGTCAACAGCTATGTCGCGCCCTACGATCAGGCCAAGACCTTCCGCCACGAGGAGCGGCGGCGGCGCAAGCTGCTGGTCTCGCGCAAGCAGCTGGCCCAGCTGTGGAACGCCACCCAGCGCAAGGGCATGACCCTGGTGCCGCTGGTGATGTATTTCAACCATCGCGGCATGGCCAAGATCAAGATCGGCATCGCCAAGGGCAAGAAGATCCACGACAAGCGCGAGACCGAGGCCAAGCGCGACTGGTCGCGCCAGAAGCAGCGGCTGCTCAAGGACAATCGCTGAGCGCCTCGGGGGCGCGGGCGCGCCGCTCTTGCAAGGATCGGGCCGGGCGCGTAGCAAGAGGCGCGACAACGGAAAGGGGGCGGAGCCAAGATGCAGGATGATCCAAGAACGCTGGTGTCGACCGACTGGCTGGCACGGCATCTGAAGGACCCCGATCTGCGCATTCTCGACGGCTCGTGGTATCTGCCCGCGTCCGGGCGCGACCCGAAGGCCGAATACCAGGCGGCGCATATTCCCGGCGCGCGGTTCTTCGATATCGACGAGATCGCCGATCTTCGCTCGGACCTGCCGCACATGGCGCCGCCGCCCGAGAAGTTCATCGCGCGGATGCGCGCCATGGGTGTCGGCGACGGCCATCAGGTGGTGGTCTATGACGGCATGGGCCTGGTTTCGGCGGCGCGGGTCTGGTGGACCTTCCGACTGATGGGGCAGACCGATGTGGCGGTGCTGGACGGCGGGTTTCCGAAATGGCAGGCCGAGGGGCGCCCGGTCGAGGACATGGCGCCGGTGGTGCGCGACCGGCACATGACCGTGCGCTTCCAGAACCAGCTGGTGCGCGACGCGACCCAGGTCAGCGAGGCCCAGAAGCTGGGCGATCCGCAAATCGTCGATGCGCGTTCGGCGGGCCGGTTCGCCGGGCGCGAGCCCGAGCCGCGCGAGGGGCTGCGGCCCGGTCACATTCCCGGCTCGCGCAACCTGCACTATGACGCGCTGCTCAATCCCGACCGGACGATGAAGGACCCGGACGGGCTGCGCGCCGCCTTCGAGGCTGCCGGCGTCGATCTGAGGCGGCCGGTGATCACCACCTGCGGC
>JAGRMU010000285.1:198-4774 GCA_020441165.1 Sedimentitalea sp. | reverse complement strand
ATCGGCAAGGCGCTGCTCAGCCGGATGGAGGCTGCGCAGCTGGAGAAGTTCCTGAAGGAGCGTCGCTTCGAGCGTTTCACCGAGAACACGATCTGCGATGCCGAAGCGCTGCGCGCGGAGCTCGCCCGCAGCCGCGCGCGCGGCTTTGCCGTCGACGATTGCGAGAAGACCAGGGGCATGCGCTGCGTCGCGGCTGCAATCACCAATGTCCATGGCGAGGCGGTGGCGGGCATATCGGTCTCGGGCCCGTCGAGCCGCCTGCCCGCGGATCAGATCGACCGGATCGGTGCGCTGGTTTGCGAGGCCGCCCAGACCGTTTCGGACGGGCTGGGCGCCGCGCGCGCCTGACCTGTCGGCCGCAATCGGCTCAGCGGCCGAAGCCGAAGGTCAGCGGCATGTGCCGGTTCACGTCCTTGTAGAGCAGGTAGCGGAACCGCCCCGGACCGCCGGCATAGCAGGCCTGCGGGCAGAAGGCGCGCAGCCACATGTAATCGCCCGCCTCGACCTCGACCCAGTCCTGGTTGAGCCGATAGACCGCCTTGCCCTCGAGCACATAGAGCCCGTGCTCCATCACATGGGTCTCGGCGAAGGGGATCACCCCGCCCGGCTGGAAGGTGACGATGGTGACGTGCATGTCGTGGCGCAGATCGGCGGGATCGACGAAGCGCGTGGTCGCCCAGGCGCCGTCGGTGTCCGGCATCGGGGTCGGCGCGATATCGGCCTCGTTCAGAACCAGCAGGTCCGGCGCTGCAAGACCCTCGACCGGCTGATAGGCCTTGCGGATCCAGTGGAACCGGCAGGGCTCGGCGCCCGGATTGGTCACCGTCCAGGCCGCATCGGGCGGCAGGTAGGCATAGCCACCGGTCTCCAGCCGGTGCTCGCCCCCTCCGGCGGTCAGCGCGAGCGCGCCGGAGACCACGAAGAGCACCGCCTCGACCCCGGCGTCGGTCTCGGGACGGTCGCTGCCGCCGCCCGGCTGCAGCTCGGCGATGTAATGCGAGAAGGTTTCGGCGAAGCCCGAGAGCGGCCGCGCCAGCACCCAGAACCGCGCCTTGTCCCAGAACGGCAGGAAGCTGGTGACGATGTCGCTGAACGTGCCCTTGGGGATCACCGCGTAGGCCTCGGTGAACATCGCCCGGTCGGTCAGAAGCTGGGTCTGCGGCGGCAGGCCACCCGTGGGCGCGTAATAGGTGTTCCGGGTCATGTCAGGGCCTTTGCGACGCGGTTTCGGTTGACCCGATCAAATCCGCAACCGCCCCGCATTCCAACCCTCAACGCGCCCCCGCCACGCTGAAGGATTGCCTTGCATTTTTTGACAATGCCCCGGGCCAGTCTCCCGCAGCTATCGGCCCCGCGCGACCACGAGGCGCAGCCGGAAGCGGCGCAGAGCCGTCTCGGCCCGGGGCGGTGTCAGCCGAGCCAGTCGGAGCGTTGGGGTGCAAAGGCGGGCGCGGCGGCCGCCAACTTGGTCGGTGGCGTCTATTGTTGGGATAAAGTCCGACGAAATGGTTATTTCGTCGATGGCTTACGTTGCGAACCTAAGGTTTGGAAGAGCCCGTCTGTCTGGCGCAATGCCGCTCCGACGGGCCCATTCCTTGTCCTCCGCCTAGGCCCGGCGGCGGCGACCGCCGGTGCGCCCGGCGCGGCCGCGGCCCTCGTCGCCGGCCTTGACCGGCATCTTGTTGAACCGGATCCACTCGCCGCCATGGGGGTCGTTGTCGGTCAGGAAATTCGCGGCGCGGATCGCCTCCATCTCCTTGCCCGGGCGCGGCAGGGTCGAGCCGAGGCCGAAGAGGGTCACGAAGGTCTCGTCGTCCATGTCCTCGGGCAGGATGATCCCGGCAGCTTCGACCTCGGCCTTCTTCTCCGCGATCTTGCTGGGGGGAATCGGCAGGGCCACCGGGTTCATGATCGCGCTGGTCATCCCCGCGCCCATCGCCATCGGCAGGAAGGCATTGTTGATGCCGTGCCGGTTGGGCAGCCCGAACGAGATGTTCGAGGCCCCGCAGGTGGTGTTCACGCCCAGCTCCTCGCGCAGGCGGCGCACCAGGGCGAAGACCTGCAGGCCGGCCGTGCCCATCGCGCCCACCGGCATGACCAGCGGATCGACCACGATGTCATGGGCCGGGATGCCGAAATCGGCGGCGCGCCGGACGATCTTCCTGGCGACCGCGAACCGCACGTCCGGGTCCTCGGAGATGCCGGTGTCGTCGTTGCTGATCGCCACCACCGGCACGTTGTATTTCTTGACCAGCGGCAGGATCTGCTCCAGCCGCTCCTCCTCGCCGGTCACCGAGTTCAGCAGCGGCCGGCCCTCGCAATTCTCCAGACCCGCCTTGAGCGCCGCGGGAACCGAGCTGTCGATGCACAAGGGAACGTCCACAAGCCCCTGCACCAGCTTGAGAATCTCCACCATCAGGGGCGGTTCGGTCTCGTTCGGGTTGGGGTTCGAGTTATAGACGACGCCGGCATTAATATCGAGCACGCTGGCCCCCGCCGCGACCTGCGCCAGCGCGTCCTTCTCGACGGTCGAGAAGTCGCCGGCCTCCAGCTCGGCAGCCAGCTTCTTGCGCCCGGTCGGGTTGATCCGCTCGCCGATCACGCAGAAGGGCTGGTCGAAGCCGATGATGGCCGTCTTGGTCTTGCTTTCGACGATGGTTCGGGTCATGGGCGTCCTTTCGAAGGGCGTGGTGTTGCGGGCTCAGGTCCGGGCGCCGGCCGGACGCCCGGAGGCGCCGCCATGCTCGATCGCCCAGCTTGCATTGGTCTTGATACCGCCAAGCGGGAAGAAATGCACGCGGCTTACGCCGAAATCGGGATGCGCCGCCTTGTGGGCGGCAAGCTCGGCGATGACCTCGGTCGGCTCGTAGGGCATCACCAGCTTGGTGACATCCATCGCCCGCTTCTGCAGCACCTTCAACGAGGGGCCGACGCCGCAGGCGATGGCGAACTTGATCAGCGTCTGCAGCTTGGCCGGGCCGGCGATGCCGATATGGATCGGCAGGGTGATCCCCGCGTCGCGCAGCGCGTCGGCCCAGGCGATGATCGGCTTGGCCTCGAAGGCGAACTGCGTGGCGATGGCCATCTCGACATCGGTGGTTTCCGAGAATTTCTGTTTCCAGCGCAGCGCGTCCGTGACGTTCTTCATGCTGCCGTCCGGATCGATGTCGCGGTTGCCCTCGGGGTGGCCGGCGACGTGCAGGCGGGTGAAACCGGCCTTGTCGAAAAGCCCGGTCTCGAGCAGCTGCATCGAGCAGTGGAACTCGCCGCAGGGCTGCGCGACGCCGCCGGCCAGCAGCAGCGCCTGGCGCACGTCCGCCTCGCCCTGATAGCGCGCGATCCAGTCGGCCAATGTGGCCCTGTCGCGGATGATGCGGGCCGGGAAATGCGGCATCACCGGGTACCCGGCCTCGGCCAGGCGGCGCGCGGTGGCGACCATGTCCTCGATCGGGGTGCCCTCGATATGGGCGATGTAGACGCGGGTGCCCTCGGGCAGCAGCGCGCGGAAATCCTCGACCTTCTCGGCGGTGCGCGGCATCACCTCGATGGAATAGCCCTCGAGCAGCGCCTCGACCTGCGGCGCCACCATCGAAGCGTCCGCCGCTTCGCGTTTCCGGAAATTGAACAAAGCCATCGCGGCCTCCCAGAAGGACGTGGGCTCAGGCCCATCCGTCATTGTCAATCAGCGCCTTGATCCGCGCCGCGTCATAGTCGGTTTCCAGCCGCAGCGCCTCGGCCTCGGCGATCTCGGCAGGCTCGCCCGACACCTCGTAGGGCGCGCCCCTGCGCCATTCGGCGAGATAGGCGTCGGTCTCGCCCGCCCCCGCCTTCATCGCCGCGCGGTCGATGGCCTGCTCGAAGCGCTCGGCCAGTTGCCGCTTTGCGCCGCGCCGCCCCTTGCCCACGATCACCTGGGCCGGGATGTCGCGCCAGTAAACCACGGTGACCTCGGGCATCTGCGAATCCTTTTCTTCTCGCGCCCTGTCTAAGTCACCCCTGTCCGCCGCCGACGCCTGTTTTCGACGAAAACGCGTCGTGCTGCGACCTGCGCCCCGCTCCGCAACCGGCCCACCTGGCGGTCCGAATGAACTCCGCGTCCGATCGCGGGGGCGCGACCCGATCCCAGCGAAAGCCATGCGCCGAAATCACGCGCCATCTTGCGAACTCGACCCGGCGCGCTTATCGTGGGGACAACTCGAAATCGGAGGGCGTGAGTGATGGCGCCCAAGCGTCCCACTGGTGCGGGCGCGTTTCCCAAAGCGGTCGAAAGCCCCGCGCCGATACCGCCCGACCCTGCCGAGCTTTATGCCGCGCTGGATCTGGGCACAAACAGTTGCCGCATGCTGATTGCCCAGCCCAAGGGCAGCGGGTTTCATGTGGTCGACAGCTTCTCGAAATCCGTCCAGCTCGGCTCGGGGCTGGAACGGACGGGTCGTCTGTCGCGCTCGTCGATGGCGCGCACCGTGCAGGCGCTGCGCATCTGCCAGCAGAAGCTCAAGCGCAACAAGGTGACCCGGATGCGGCTGGTCACCACCGAGGCCTGCCGGCGTGCCAGCAACGCGCGCGAGTTCATCCG
>JAGRMU010000285.1:0-144 GCA_020441165.1 Sedimentitalea sp. | reverse complement strand
CTGGCGGTGATCTCCTGCGCGCCGCTGGTCTCGACCCGCACCGAGCAGCTCCTGGTCGTCGATATCGGGGGCGGCTCGACCGAGCTGGTCTGGATCGATGTCAGCTCGGTGCCGCGCCGGGACCGGCCGCGCGCGATCATGCGG
>JAGRMU010000042.1 GCA_020441165.1 Sedimentitalea sp. | reverse complement strand
GAGCCTGTTTACGCGCTCGGGCAGCCAGGCGATGTCGGGCATGACCAGATCGACGCCGGGAGTGGTGTCCATGTCCGGGAAGGTCACGCCCAGAGCGACAGGGATCAGCCGCTCGCGCTCGGGCGGGCCATAGCCGTAGACATAGGCGTTCATGCCAATTTCCCCCGCCCCGCCGAGGGGCAGGTAGATCAGTCTTTCGCTGCTCATGTCAGTTCCCGTTGTCCTTGTTGTAGCGGTGGATCACGGTCAGACCGTGCATCGTCAGGTCTTCCTCGAGGGCATCGAACAGCGCCTCGTCCTGCTGGAACAGCGGCGCCAGCCCGCCGGTCGCGATCACCTGCATCGGCCGCTCGCGCTCGGCCTTGATTCGGGCGCAGATCTCGCGCACGAGACCCACGTAGCCCCAGAACACACCGGACTGCATGCATGCAACCGTATTGGTGCCGATCACCGTCTGCGGGCGCGAAATATCCACGTGCGGCAGGGCGGCGGCGGCCATGTGCAGCGCCTCGAGGCTGAGATTGACCCCCGGCGCGATCACCCCGCCGATATAGGCGCCGTCGCTGGCCACCACGTCGAAGGTGGTGGCGGTGCCGAAATCGACCACGATCAGGTCACCGCCATGCCGGTCGAAGGCGCCGGCGGTGTTGACCAGCCGGTCGGGGCCGACCTGGGTGCCGGCATCGACGCGCGGGGGATGCGGCAGCAGGCATTCGGGCTTGCCCACCACCAATGGGCGGCAGCCAAAGAACCGGTCGGAGAAGACCCGCAGGTTGAACACCACGCGCGGCACGGTGGACGAGATGATCACCTCGGTGATGTCCGCCTCGATCCCGTAATGCTTCACCAGCGTCGAGTACCAGGTGAAATAGGCATCCGCCGTGCGCGCGTGATGGGTCGAGGTGCGCAGGGTGCAGAGGAAGCGTTCGCCGTCCCAGATCGAGAAGACGGTGTTGGTGTTGCCGCAGTCGATGGCCAGAAGCATGGCGCCTCCTCGCTCAGAAATAGACATCCGCGGCGGGGATCGCGACGCGGCCCTCGGATGTGTGTAGGACAAGCGCCCCGCTGGCGTCCACCGTCTCGAACGTGCCCGACGTCTCGCGGGCGGCGGTTCGCGCGGTGATGGTCTGGCCCAGCTTCGCCGCCCGCGCCAGCCAGGCCTCGCGGATCGGGGCGAAACCGCGGGCGGTGAACTCCGCCTCGCGGCGCGCATAGGCCGACGCCAGATGATCGAACAGGGTTTCGGGCGCAACCTGCGCGCCGACCTCGCCCAGCAGCGAGACCGGACGCAGCGCGCCGGGTTCCAGCGCCCCGGGCTCCGGCGCCGCGACCACGTTGACGCCGATGCCGATCGCAAGATGCGCCAGATGCCCGCCCTGACCGGCGGATTCAAGCAGGATGCCGGCCAGCTTGCCGCCGTTCAGCAGCACGTCGTTGGGCCATTTCAGCGCCAGCCCCTCCGCGCGCCCGGTGACCGCCACCAGCGCATCGAAGAGCGCCAGCGCCGCCACGAAGCTGCGCAGCGCCGCCGTGCCCGCAGGCTCGGGCGGCCGCATCACCAGCGTTGCCGAAAAATTGCCCTTCGGATTGGCCCAAGGCCGGCCCCGCCGTCCCCGCGCCGCGCTCTGGTGCAGGGCGAGGATCCATTCCGGGCGCGTCAGGGTCGGCGCGATCCGGGCGGCCTCGTTCAGCGTGCTGTCGACTTCGGCCAGAACCTGCCGGCCATAGCCCTCGGGCCAGTCAGTTGACAAGCGTCGCCGCCGCCGCCGCCGCCGCGCCCTCGACGCCGAACATGTTGACGATGCCCAGCACCATCACCGCCGCCGAGACCATCAGGAAGCCCCAGAGCACCGGCGAGGAATGGGTGTCGAGCTCCTCGCCCTCCTCGCCGAAATACATGTAATAGACGATCCGCAGGTAGTAGAAGGCGCCGATCACCGAGGCGACCACCCCGGCCACCGCCAGCCAGACCAGCCCGCCCTCGTAGGCGGCGCGCAGCACGTAGAACTTGCCGAAGAAGCCCAGCATCGGCGGCACGCCGGCCAGGCTGAACAGCAGCACCAGCATGGCCAGCGCCTTGCCCGGCTCGCGCCGAGAATACATCTGCAGCGCGGTGATGTCGGTGACCGGCTGGCCGTTGCGCTCCATCATCAGGATGAAGGCGAAGGTGCCGACATTCATGGTGACGTAGATCGCCATGTAGATCAGCATCGCCTGCACGCCGAAGGCGGTCCCGGCGGCCAGCCCCATCAGCGCGAAACCCATATGGGCGATCGAGGAATAGGCCATCAGCCGCTTGATGTCGCGCTGGCCGATCGCCGCCACGGCGCCGAGGAACATCGAGGCCACCGACAGAAGCGCGATGACCTGGCTCCAGTCCGCCACCGCGTGACCGAAGGCGTCGTGCAGCACCCGCGCGAAGAGCGCCATCGCCGCGACCTTGGGGGCGGTGGCGAAGAAGGCGGTGACCGGCGTGGGCGAGCCCTCGTAGACATCGGGCGTCCACATGTGGAACGGCACCGCGCTGACCTTGAAGGCAAGGCCCGAGATCAGGAACACCATGCCGAAGAGCAGCCCGATCGAGACCTCGCCATGCTGGGCGGTCTGGATGATGCCGCTGAAGAGCGTGGTGCCGGCATAGCCGTAGATCAGCGAGGCGCCATAGAGCAGCATCCCCGAGCTGAGCGCGCCCAGCACGAAATACTTCAGCCCCGCCTCGGTCGACTTGGCGCTGTCGCGGCGCAGGGCGGCAACCACGTAGAGCGACAGGGACTGCAGCTCCAGCCCCATGTAGAGCGCCATCAGGTCGCCCGCGCTGACCATCATCATCATGCCGACCGCGGCCAGCGCCACCAGGATCGGGAATTCGAAGCGCAGAAGACCGCGCCGCGCCATGTAGTCCTGGCTCATCACCAGCACCGAGGCCGCCGAGAGCAGGATCGCCACCTTGGCGAAGCGGGCAAACCCGTCGTCGACGAACATGCCGTGGAAGGCCACGCGGGTGCCGGCACTGGCCGAGGCGATCCACAATCCCAGCACCGCCATCAGCCCCGCGGTGGTCCAGACCAGCAGCGGCGCCAGCCGGTCCTTGCCGCCATAGACCGCCACCATCAGCGCCGCCATGGCATAGACCGCCAGCACGATCTCGGGCAGGATGATACTCAGATCAGACTGGATCGTCGGTTCCATGGTCCCCTTGCCCTCTCAGTTCGCGGCATACTGGCTGGCGGCTTCGGCCGCCGCCAGCGATGTGTCATAGTTGGAGATCAGCGCCGTGGTCGACGGCCCGATGATGTCGGTGACCAGGGACGGGTAGACCCCGAGCAGCAGCGTCATCACCACCAGCGGCGCGAAGATCGCACGCTCGCGCCCGGTCATGTCGGTGATCGTCTTGAGGCTTTCCTTGATCAGGTCGCCGAAGACCACCCGGCGATAGAGCCAGAGCGCGTAGCCCGCCGAGAAGATCACCCCCGAGGCGGCAACCGTGGTCACCCAGGTGTTGACCTGGAAGGTCCCCATCAGAGTCAGGAACTCGCCGACGAAGCCCGAGGTGCCGGGCAGGCCGACATTGGCCATGGTGAACAGCATGAAGACCAGCGCATAGGCCGGCATCCGGTTGACCAGCCCGCCATAGGCGTCGATCTCGCGGGTGTGCATCCGGTCGTAGATCACCCCGACGATGAGAAAGAGCGCCGCCGAGATGAAGCCGTGGCTGAGCATCTGGAAGATCGCGCCATCGACGCCCTGCTGGTTCGCGGCGAAGATGCCCATGGTCACGAAACCCATATGCGCCACCGAGGAATAGGCGATCAGCTTCTTCATGTCCTCCTGCACCAGGGCCACCAGCGAGGTATAGACCACGGCGATGGCGCTGAGCCACAGCACCAGCGGCGTCATCACCTCGCTGCCCACCGGGAACATCGGCAGCGAGAAGCGCAGGAAGCCGTAGCCGCCCATCTTCAGCAGGATCGCCGCCAGCACCACCGAACCGGCGGTCGGCGCCTGGACGTGGGCATCGGGCAACCAGGTGTGTACCGGCCACATCGGCATCTTCACCGCGAAACTGGCGAAGAAGGCCAGGAACAGCAGCGTCTGCATGCCGCCGACGATGTGGACGCCCAGCACGCTGAAATCCTCGTAGGCGAACTGGTGCGTCATCAGCACCTCGATATCGGTGGTGCCGGCCTCGGCGAACATGCCGACCATCGCCACCAGCATCAGCACCGAGCCGAGGAAGGTGTAGAGGAAGAACTTGAAGCTGGCGTAGATCCGGTTCGCCCCGCCCCAGATGCCGATGATCAGGAACATCGGGATCAGCCCGGCCTCGAAGAAGAGGTAGAAGAGCACCAGGTCCAGCGCCATGAACACGCCCAGCATCAGGGTTTCCAGGATCAGGAAGGCGATCATGTAATCCTTGACGCGGGTGGTCACGTTCCAGCTGGCCAGGATCGCCAGCGGCATGATGAAGGTGGTCAGCATCACGAAGAGGACCGAGATGCCGTCGACGCCCATCTTGTATTGCAGGCCCAGCAGCCATTCGCCCTGCTCGACGAACTGGAAGCCGGTATCGGCGGGATCGAAGCCGGCCAGGATGAACAGCGAGACCAGGAAGGTCGCCCCGGTGGCAAACAGCGCCACCCATTTCGCGTTGCGCTGCGCCGCCTCGTCCTCGCCGCGCAGGAACACCGCCAGGATCAGCGCCGCCAGCGCCGGGATGAAGGTGACGATCGACAGAAGGTTGTCCATCACTGCGCTCCTCCGCCGATCGACATCCAGGTGACGAGGGCCGCGATGCCCAGCACCATCCAGAACGCATAGGTGAAGATGAAACCCGACTGGGCGCGTCCGGCGAGACGGGTGAAGAAGGGGACCACGCCCATCGCGACGCCGTTCAGGAAGCCGTCGATCACGTTGCCGTCGCCGCGCTTCCAGAAGACCCGGCCGAGACCGATCAGCGGACGCACGAAGACGACGTCATAGATCTCGTCGAAATACCACTTGTTCTTGAGGAAGAGGTAGAGCGGACGCTGGTTCTCGGCGAGACGCGCCGGCAGCGACGGATTGACGATGTAGAACCAGAAGGACAGGCCCAGCCCCAGCAGCATCGCCACGAAGGGCGAGACCTTGACCCAGGCCGGGGCGGCATGGGCGTCCTCCAGAACGTGGTTGTCCGGCCCGAAGAAGAGCGCGCCCTGCCCCGGCTCGCCGGTGAAGACGTAGTGATGTTCGCCCCCGGCGGCTTCGCCATGGCCGTCCGCTGCGGGCGCGGCCTCACCGTGACCCTCCGCGGGGGCGGTCTCGGCGTGCCCGTCCGCGGCGGGTGCCGCCTCGCCATGTCCGGCATCGGCGCCCTCGGCAGCGGCGTCATGAGCGCCGGCCTCGGCATAGGGGATGCCGTAGAACCGGGCCACCTGGTCGGCATGGCCGAAGAAGCTGCCGTACCAGATCATGCCCGAGAAGATCGCGCCCAGCGAGAGCACGCCCAGCGGGATCAGCATGGTCATCGGGCTTTCATGGGCGTGCTCGTGGGCGTGCTTGTCGCCGCGCCGCTCGCCGTAGAAGGTGAGGAAGATCAGCCGCCAGCTGTAGAAGCTGGTCATGGCGGCCGCGATCACCAGCAGCCAGAAGCCATAGCCCGAGCCGCCCGCCCAGGCGCTCTCGATGATCGCGTCCTTGCTGAGGAACCCGGCGAAGCCGATGGTGGTCAGCGGGATGCCGACGCCGGTGATCGCCAGGGTGCCGATCATCATCGCCCAGAAGGTATAGGGGATCTTCTTGCGCAGCCCGCCATAGTTCATCATGTCCTGCTCGTGATGCATGGCGTTGATCACCGAGCCGGCGCCGAGGAA
>JAGRMU010000041.1:5067-6250 GCA_020441165.1 Sedimentitalea sp. | reverse complement strand
GCCGCCGATCTGGACTGGGACCGGGTGCACGTGATGCCGACCGACGAGCGCTGGGTGCCGCAGGACCATGCGCGCTCGAACGCGCGGCTGATCTGCGAGCGGCTGCTGACCGGGCGCGCGGCCAGCGCCACCTTCCTGCCGCTCTATGCCCCCACCGAGGATCCCAACGAGGTGCTGGCCGATATCGAGGCGATGATCGCGCCGGTGCTGCCGCTGTCGGTGCTGCTGCTGGGCATGGGCGAGGACATGCATGCCGCCTCGCTCTTTCCCGGCGCGCCGGGGCTGGCCGAGGCGCTGGCCCCCGATGCGCCGATCCTGTCGGTGCTGCGCCCCGAGACCGAGCCGGAGGCGCGCGTCAGCCTCAGCGCCCATGTGCTCGACGATGCGCTCTCCAAGCACCTGGTGATCTACGGGTCCGCGAAACGCGAAGCGCTCGAGCGTGCCCTGACCCTGCCGCCCGAGGAGGCGCCGGTGCAGGCGGTCTTGAGCGCCATGACCGTGCATTGGGCGGAATGAGCGCGATGTGGGAAGACCTGAGACGCCGCCAGTGCGCGGTTCAGGACCGGCGCATCGCCGATCTCTTCGCCGCCGATCCGGGCCGCGCCGATCGCTTCGCCATCGAGGCCGGCGAGATGCGGCTCGATCTCTCCAAGACCAATCTCGACGATGACATCCGCGCCGCGCTGATCGCGCTCTGCGAGCTCCGCGACGTGGCCGGTCAGCGCGCGGCGATGTTCTCGGGCGCGCCGATCAATGCCACCGAGGGGCGCGCGGTGCTGCATACCGCCCTGCGCAACCTCGATGGCGGGCCGGTGCTGGTCGACGGCGCCGACGTTATGCCGGGCATCCGGGAGACGCTGGCGCGGATGGCCGCATTCTGCGAGGCCGTGCGGGACGGCCACCGGGTCGGGGCAGGGGGGCCGATCACCGATGTGGTGAATATCGGCATCGGCGGCTCGGACCTGGGGCCGGCGATGGCGGTGCAGGCGCTGGCGCCCTATCACGACGGGCCGCGCTGCCATTTCGTCTCGAACGTCGACGGGGCCGATATCGCCGACACGCTGCGCGGGCTCGATCCCGCGCGCACGCTGCTGATCGTCGTCTCCAAGACCTTCACCACGATCGAGACCATGACCAACGCCCGCACCGCCCGCGCCTGGCTGACCGAGGGCGGCGGCGATGC
>JAGRMU010000041.1:4739-5008 GCA_020441165.1 Sedimentitalea sp. | reverse complement strand
CCCGAGCAGGTCTTCGGGTTCGGCGACTGGGTCGGCGGGCGCTACTCGGTCTGGGGGCCGGTGGGGCTGGCGCTGATGCTGGCGGTGGGCCCGCAGGCCTTCCGCGCCTTCCTGCGCGGCGCCCAGGCGATGGACCTGCATTTCCGCGCCGCCGAGTGGCGCGACAACATGCCGGCGATGCTGGCGCTGGTGGGGATCTGGCACCACCAGGTCTGCGGCCATCCGACCCGCGCCGTGCTGCCCTATGACCAGCGCCTGGCCCGGTTGCC
>JAGRMU010000041.1:0-4727 GCA_020441165.1 Sedimentitalea sp. | reverse complement strand
TGGAATCGAACGGCAAATCGGTGGCGATGGACGGCAGCGCGCTGCCGGTGCCCGCGGGCCCCGTGGTCTGGGGCGCGCCGGGCACCAACGGGCAGCACGCCTTCTACCAGCTGATCCACCAGGGCACCGACGTGGTGCCGTGCGAATTCCTGATCGCAGCCGAGGGGCACGAGCATGAGCTGCCCCATCACCACGACCTGCTGATCGCCAATTGCCTCGCGCAATCGGCGGCGCTGATGACCGGGCGCAGCTTGGACGCGGCGCGGGCGCTGATGGCGGCCAGGGGGCTGGAGGGGGCAGAGCTGGAACGCCAGGCGCGCCACCGGGTGTTTCCGGGCAACCGCCCCTCCGTGACCCTGGCCTATCCCAGGCTGACGCCCTTCGTGCTGGGCCAGATCCTCGCGCTCTACGAGCACCGGGTCTTCGTCGAGGGCGCGATCCTGGGGATCAATTCCTTCGACCAGTGGGGGGTCGAGCTGGGCAAGGAGCTGGCCAGCGCGCTGGAGCCGGTGGTCGAGGGCAAGCAGGGCACCGAGGGTCAGGACGGCTCGACCGCGACGCTGGTGGCGTTCCTGCGCCGCCACCGCGACCGCGACGCGCGCTACGATCCGTCGTCCTGAACCGCGCCGTCGACGTCGCGGAACCAGGTGCGCACCGCCTCGGGCAGCGGATAGCGGCCGGACCCGTCCGGGTGCAGCATGACCATCACGCAGATCATCCGGGCGCGCAGATCGCCTGACCAGAGCTGCTGCTCAAGCGTGTAGGAGGCGGTGCGAAAGGCGGTGACGCGGGCGGTCGCCACATAGCTTTCGCCGGCGACCATCTCGCGGATGAAATGGATGTCGGCATTGCGCAGCACCGTGCGAGGCGCCGGCAGGCCGGCATAGAGCGGGGTGCAGAACCGCTCGAAATACTCGACCCGCAGCGTCTCGAACCAGCCCATGTAGGCCTTGTTGTTGACATGGTTCAGCACGTCCAGCTCCGCATAGCGGACCCGGTCGGCGATCGCCAGCGTCTGGGGGGCGTCCAGACCCTGGGCGCGCTGCTCGTCGGGGGTCAGCGGGGTGTGATAGCGCAACTCCATGGCGCTGCTGCTAATCGCTGGCCGGCCCTGCCGCAAGCGTCTTGTTGCCAAGCCGGAAAATCGTTGGCAGGCTGCATTCCGGGAGGAGCCGATGCGGCCGGGCGCGCGACCCTGCGCGGCGGCTTGGCAATGCCCGACAGCACCCCGGACGGTTCCCGGCCGGCAAGAGACCCCAAGGAAGGAACCCGCCATGCTGGGCCAGATGATGACCGCGCCGCTGCTGATCTCGTCGCTGATCGATCACGCCGCGAAATACCACGGACAGACCGAGATCGTCTCGGTCGAGACCGCCGGGGGCGTCACGACGACCAGCTGGGGCGAGGTGGCGCGCAACGCCCGGCGCCTGGGCTCGGCGCTGACCCGGATGGGGCTCGCGCCGCAGGCGCGTTGCGCGACCATCGCCTGGAACAACCGGCGCCATCTCGAGATCTATTTCGGCGTCTCCGGGGCCGGTTTCGTCTGCCACACCATCAACCCGCGGCTCTTCCCCGAGCAGCTGATCTACATCATCAACCACGCCCAGGACCAGGTGCTGTTCCTCGACGCGACTTTCCTGCCGATCGCGGTCAAGCTGAAGGAGCATCTGCCCGAGCTGAAGCATGTGGTGCTGATGGGACCGCGCGACGAGGCCGCCGCCGCGCAGCTGCCCGGGCTGATCTTCTATGACGAGCTGCTGGAAACCGGCGATCCGGAGTTCGACTGGCCGAGCTTCGACGAGAACACCGCCTCGAGCCTCTGCTACACCTCCGGCACCACCGGGCATCCCAAGGGGGTGCTCTATTCGCACCGCTCGACCCTGCTGCACACCTTCTCGGCCAATCTCAGCGACACGCTGGGGCTGACCGCCCGCGACGTGGTCATGCCGGTGGTGCCGATGTTCCATGTCAACGCCTGGGGCGTGCCCTATTGCGCGGCGATGGTCGGCGCGCGGCTGGTGATGCCGGGGCCCGGTCTCGACGGCGACAGCCTTGTGAACCTGATCGACACCTACAAGGTCACCATGGCGCTGGGGGTGCCGACGATCTGGCTGGGACTGCTGGCCAGCGCCCGGAAATCGGGCAGCACGCTGGAGAGCCTCAAGCGCACGGTGATCGGCGGCTCGGCCTGCCCGCCCTCGATGATCGCCCAGTTCCGCGACAGGTACGGGGTCGAGACCATCCACGCCTGGGGGATGAGCGAGATGAGCCCGCTCGGCTCGGTCAACATCCCGCTGGCCAAGCACCGCGACCTGCCGATCGAAGAGCAGCACCGGTTGCGCGAAAACCAGGGCCGCCCGCCCTTCGGGGTCGAGCTGAAGATCGTGGACGAGGACGGCAACGCGTTGCCGCAGGACGGCAAGAGCCAGGGCGAATTGCTGGTGCGCGGCCACTGGGTCATCGAGAGCTATTTCCGCAAGCAGGACGAGGAGCTGCTGCAGGACGGCTGGTTCGCCACCGGCGATGTCGCGACGCTCGACGCGGACGGGTTCATGAGCATCAAGGACCGCTCGAAGGACATCATCAAGTCGGGGGGCGAGTGGATCAGCTCGGTCGAGCTCGAGAATATCGCCGTCGCCCATCCCAAGCTGGCCAACGCGGCGGTGATCGGCGTCCGGCACCCGAAATGGGACGAACGCCCGCTGCTGGTGGCGGTGGTCGCCGAGGGCGAGAGCCCCACCGAGGATGAACTGCTGGCCTTCTACGAGGGCAAGATCGCGTCCTGGCAGGTGCCCGACAAGGTGGTGTTCATCGAGGCCTTGCCGCTCAACGCCACCGGCAAGGTGCTCAAGCGCAGCCTGCGCGAGCAGTTCATCGATTTGCTGATGTCGTGACCCTGAGCCTGATCTGGAGCGGGTAACGGGAATTGAACCCGTAACTTAAGCTTGGGAAGCTCGCGTGATACCTTTTCACCATACCCGCGCCGTGGAACGCTGGGTAATCCCGTGCGCGGGCGAGGTCAAGGCGTTTGATCCGGAGGCAGGTCCTTTGGCGGCGTCACGTTGACCGGACGGTAGAAGCGCCAGCCGCGCATGCGGGCGAAGACGCTGGGATCGATGCTGTGGCCCTCGGGGATGCGGCGCGGCTCGCAGCGCGGCAGGTACCACCAGAGCAGCGCCGGCCGGCCCGGTCGCCATTCGCGGCGCATGACGGTCTTGGGGAAGAATTCGAGCGGCAGCCAGAACGGCGACATCGAATCGTGCAGCGTCGCCATCGGGTCGGGCCGGGCATAGTGCTGGCCGTCCGGCGTCGTGGCGCTGCGGTTCTCGCCTTCCAGGAACCCCCGGCGATAGCGCTGCTTGAGGGCGAGCCCCGTGCCGCCCCGGCGCCGCCTCGTGCCCGGCTCGGGCGGCCGCGATGCGGCGTCCTCGCGGTCGGCATCGCGCTCGGACTGGGCCAGAGCGTCGAGCATCCAGAGCAGGGCGATCTTGCCGATCCCGCTGGCCGCCTCCGGCTGGCTGCCGCCGATATCCGAGTGATAGCCGGGAAACCAGCGCTGCTGGACGTATTGCCGGCGCCGGTCGCGGTCCTGGCGGTAGCGGTTGCCGTAGAAATCGCCCGGTTGCCAGGGCAGGGCGCGGAACATGCTGCGCCGCTCGTCCACCGCCAGCGCGTGCAGCACGATGCGGACCGATCCGTTCCGGATCACGTTGGCATGGGTGCCCAGTTCCATCGGGCTGCCGGTCCGCAGCAGACTGCGCAGGGGGCTGCGGAAGCGGACCATCGAGGCCACCGTGTCGAACAGCCCCAGCGCCCGGATCGGCACCCGCCGGTCGGGATCGAGTGCATGTTCGAACTGCCGCAGGGCCTTGAAGACGATGTCGTCGGGGGTGCTGCGGTTGTTGTCGGTCACCGACCGGTAGGCGCGGAAGGCCTCGGTGATCATGTGCAGACGGTCGGGGCAGACCAGTCCGAAATTGTGGATGAACCCGGCGAGGATGCGCGCGGCATAGGCGCCGCGCGAAAAGCCGAAGATGTAGATGTGATCGTCCTCGGCCTGCGGGGCGCGCCCCGGCAACTCGGTCGCCTTGAGCCCGAGTTGCCGTGCGAGGCGCTTGACCTCGTCCCGCTGCCGGGTTTCGGCGGCGCGCTTGGCCTTGCTGCTCTGGTAGCTGTGGCAGAGGAAGCGGTAGGCATCCAGCACGTCGTCCTCGAGACCCATTCCGAAGGCCAGGCCGGCGAAGCTGCGGGCCTTGCGCACCAGCCGCGAGCCGAAGAGGCGCGGGCCGTCGAAGGTGCCGACGCCGGGGATGTAATGGGCGATCTGGTCCTCGGACTGCACCAGCCCCTTGTAGAGCTTGAGGATGTTGCTTTCGTTGTCGCCGATCTCGTTGCCGGTGCCGTCGAAGCAGAGGATGATCTTGCGGGCGTGCATGGCGGACTTTAGGTCTGGACCCGGTCCCCGCCATCCTGTGCCGGATCGCGCGCCCCGGCAAGTCCGGGAAACCGGACTGCGACTTGCTGCGCGACGCGCCGCTCCGGACCTCTTGCTCTCGGTGTCACCTGGAAGCGCAGCCCCGGATCGCGCGCGTCTGACCCGCCCGCGCGCCTGCGGCGCGACACGAGCGCAATCGTGCCATTTCTCGCGTCGGGTTCGATCCTCTGTGCATTGAGGCGGAAAGTTCCGCCCCGCCACTCTTGCTCTAGCAGGCCGCTGAAGAAGTCAG
>JAGRMU010000284.1 GCA_020441165.1 Sedimentitalea sp. | reverse complement strand
CGTCGGGCGGGGCGGCCTCAATCATGGTTGCCGTCATCGCGGCGCGGGCGCGGAGGATCGTCGGCGTGGTCCTCGTACTCCAGTTCGATCACCTCCAGCGTGGCCGGATGGAGCGTTACCTCGATCCCGCGCCCGTCGGCGTCGCTGCCGTCGATCTCGTAGCAGCCATCGTCGATCTTGATGCGGCGCACCGTCCAGCCGTTCTCTTCGGCGAGGCGCTGAACGGCGTCTCTCGGCTGCCAGTCCGCCATCGGCACGAAGCAATCGTCGTCGGCCGATGCCGCCCCGGCCGGGAGAAGCGCGAGAAGCGCGAGAATTGTCAATGTCGTCTTCATCGGCCAAACTCCGCGCTGCGACCATCCAGAGGCACCTCATGCGCGCTCAAGCTGACGGGAACCTGACGCGCGGGCCCCGGAGGCGTCAGCTTTGCGTCAGCCGGACGGCTCATGGAGGCGCATCGGGCAAGAAAAGGATCACGCCATGCGCATCCTGCTGATCGAGGACGACACGGTTCTGGGCGCCGCGGTGCGCGACCAGATCGTCTGCGACGGCCAGTCGGTCGACTGGGTCACGCGGCTGGAGTCGGCCAGGGACACGATGGCCGGGACCGCCTACGACCTGGTGCTGCTCGACCTGATGCTGCCGGACGGGCGCGGCATCGGCTTCCTGAAGGCCCTGCGCGCCCGGGGCGACGTGACGCCGGTCATCATCCTGACCGCGCTCGACCAGGTGTCGGACCGCATCGAGGGGCTGAACGCGGGCGCCGACGACTACCTCGTGAAACCGTTCGATCTGGCCGAGCTTTCGGCCCGCATCGGCTCGGTCGCCCGGCGCTACAGCGGGAATCCGAACCCGATCGTCACCCATGGACCGCTGGAAATCGACCTTGCGGCGCGCAGCGTCCGTCTTGCGGGAAAGCCCGTGCAGCTGACCGCGCGGGAATGGGCGCTGTTCGAGGCGTTCCTGTCGCGCCCCGGTCAGCTCCTGTCGAAGGCGCAGCTGGAGGACAAGCTCTACGCCTTCGACACCGAGGTGGAAAGCAACACCATCGAGGTCCATGTCAGCCGCCTGCGCAAGAAGCTGGGCGCCGCGGTGATCGAGACCGAGCGCGGCATGGGCTATCGGCTGGGCCGCCCGTGAGCTGGCCGCGCAGCCTGCAGGGGCGGCTTGGCCTCTCGGTCGGCCTGGTCCTGACGGTGCTGTGGTTGCTCGCCGCGACGACGACGGCCCTCATCGTGCGCGGCGAGCTGGACGCGGTCTTCGACAGCGCCCTGCGCGAGACCGCCGAGCGCATCCTGCCGCTGGCCGTCACCGACATCGTCGGGCGCGAGGACGAGGGGGTGACGCAGCGGCTCGCGCCGATCCGGGCGCATGGCGAGTTCTTCACCTATGTCGTGCGCGATGCCGAGGGGCGCATCCTGCTGCAATCCCATGCCGCCGACCCGGCCGTGTTCCCGCCCTGGGACGGGCCGGGATTTCGTCAGACCGCGACCCACCGGCTCTACGGCGACGCGGCGCTCCAGGGAACGATCCGCATCACCGTGGCCGAGCCGCTCGATCATCGCGCCGCGGTCGCCCGGGACATCCAGCTGGGCCTCGGCCTGCCGCTGCTGATCCTGCTGCCGGTCGCGCTGGCGGCCGTGGTGCTGGCGGTGCGGACCAGCCTCGGCGCGCTGCGCCGGTTCCGCGCCAGCCTCGAGGCCCGCAGCGCACGCGATCTCTCCGAGGTTCCCACGGGCGAGCTGCCCGCCGAGATCGGCCCGTTGGCGGCGACCCTCAACAGCCTGCTGGCGCGGCTGCGCGAGGCCTTCGAGGCCGAGCGCAGCTTCGCGGCCAATGCCGCGCACGAGTTGCGCACGCCGCTGGCGGGCGCCATCGCGCAGGTGCAGCGCCTGCGTTTGGAAACCCGCGATCCGGCCGTCGAGGCCCGGGCGTCCGAGATCGAGGCGACGCTCAAGCGCCTCACCCGGCTCTCCGAACGGCTCATGCAGCTTGCGCGGGCCGAAGGCGGGCGGCTGCGGATGGCGCAAAGCACGGACCTGCGCGCCGCCGCGCGTGTCGTGGTGGAGGATATCGAGCGCGCCGCCGCACCGGGCCGCATCGCGCTGACGCTGCCGCCGACCCCGGTCATGTCGGACCTCGATCCCGACGCCTTCGGGATCGTGTGTCGCAACCTGGTGGAGAACGCCCTGCGCCACGGCGCAGAGACCGCTCCGGTCGAGGTGACCCTGACCGCGGATGGGCGGTTGATCGTCGCAAACGACGGTCCCGTGGTGCAGGCCGACACGCTCGACCGCCTGACGGCGCGCTTCGAGCGCGGCGGCGCCAGCGCCGAGGGCAGCGGCCTCGGCCTCGCCATCGTCGCCGCCATCGCGGAGCGGATCGACGGCCCGCTCGTCCTGACCTCACCGCGCCCCGGCGCGGTGTCCGGGTTCGAGGCATCCGTGAGGTTGCCGACGGAGGGTCCGGGCGTCGTGCCGCCGGACGGGTCCACCAGGCGCTGACGTCAGGCAGTGCCCCGGGCGCAAGCCGATGTGGTCCAGCAACTGGACACGGGCGAGCTTATCGACCAAGGCCACAACCAGATCGGACTGCCGGATCTACGCCACGGGGCGGTCCATCAGCTTGTCCAGCGTCCGGGTTAGCTGGCTCATGCGCTCCTTGGGGCGCTTCAGCCCGGGAAGGTGCCGCTCGAAATACTCGGCCAGCGCCTTGTCCACAGTCAGTTGGTGTTGCATCAAGATAGGGGTGTGCGGCAGCGAATTTCCCTGCAATTCCAAACTGTTGTCAGTGGTGAGCCGTACAGGATTCGAACCTGTGACCCACTGATTAAAAGTCAGTTGCNNTACCAACTGAGCTAACGGCCCACTCTGTTGCGACCCGCGAAGGCGGCGCGCTGACGCTCTCTAAGCCGATTGCTCCACAAGGATCAACCGCCAAAATCGCGCCTTGCCGCCCGAACTCAAAGAATTCCGGTCGTCGGCCCGGCAGTCGTAGAAAACCGGCGCCGGGCGGTCAAGCCCCGAACGCGCATTTGCGCGCGATCCGCTGGCCTTGGCGGTCGGGCGCGGCTATATCCGCGCCATGAACGCGCCCCAAGCCTCCGGCCTGCCCTTTCTGAAGATGCACGGGCTCGGCAACGATTTCGTCGTTGTCGATGCGCGGGCGCGCAATGTGCAGATCACCCCAGCGCTGGCGCGGGCGATCGCCGACCGTCATCGCGGTGTCGGCTTCGACCAGCTGGCTGTCATCGAACCGGGCGGAGGCGATGCCCGGCTGCGTTTCTTCAACGCCGATGGCAGCCCGTCGGCGGCCTGCGGCAATGCCACGCGCTGCATCGCCCGCTACCTGATGGACGAGACCGGTCGCGACCGGCTCGAATTGACCACTGACCGCGGCCCCCTGATCGCCTGCGACGCCGGCAGCGGCGAGACCTCGGTGAACATGGGCGCGCCGCAGCTGCGCTGGGACGAGATCCCGCTGGCCGAGGACGTGGACACGCTGGAGCTGCCCATCGAGGGCGCCCCCACCGCGACCGGCATGGGCAATCCCCATTGCACCTTCTTCGTCGAGGATGCCGAGGCGATCCCGCTGGAGAGCTTCGGCGCGCGCTACGAGCATCACCCGCTCTATCCCCAGCGCACCAACGTGCAGGTGGCGCAGATCCTCGGCCCCGATCACATCCGGATGCGGGTCTGGGAGCGCGGCACCGGCATCACCCTGGCCTCGGGCTCCTCTTCCTGCGCCACCGCCGTCGCGGCGGCCCGGCGCGGGCTGACCGGGCGGCGGGTGCGGATCGATCTCGACGGCGGCACGCTGCAGGTCGACTGGCGCGAGGACGGCGTCTGGATGACCGGGCCGACGGCGCATGTCTTCTCGGGCACGCTCACCCCCGCCTTCCTGGCCGGTGTCCGATGAGCGCGCTGCGCTTCGCCACAATGGGCTGTCGGCTCAACGCCTACGAGACCGAGGCGATGAAGGAGCTGGCCGGGCAGGCCGGTCTCGGCGATGCGGTGATCGTCAACACCTGCGCGGTGACCGCCGAGGCGGTGCGCAAGGCCCGCCAGGAAATCCGCCGGCTGCGGCGCGAGAATCCCGGCGCGCGGCTGATCGTCACCGGCTGCGCCGCCCAGACCGAGCCGCAGACCTTCGCCGCCATGGCCGAGGTGGATGCGGTGATCGGCAACGCCGAGAAGATGCGCCCCGGCACCTGGGCCGGGCTGGCCGGCGGTCTCAAGACAGAGCCGGTGCAGGTCGACGACATCCTCTCGGTGCGCGAGACCGCCGGTCACCTGATCGACGGCTTCGGCACCCG
>JAGRMU010000283.1:693-1507 GCA_020441165.1 Sedimentitalea sp. | reverse complement strand
TGCCGCGGCTGACCTTGTAGAGCGGAGGCTGGGCGATGTAGAGAAAGCCGCCCTCGATCAGCTCGGGCATCTGTCGGTAGAAGAAGGTCAGAAGCAGCGTGCGGATATGGGCGCCGTCCACGTCGGCATCGGTCATGATGATGATCTTGTGATAGCGCAGCTTGGCGATGTTGAACTCGTCGCGTCCGATCCCGGTGCCGAGCGCCATCACCAGGTTGCCGATCTCCTGGCTGGACAGCATCCGGTCGAACCGGGCGCGCTCGACGTTCAGGATCTTGCCCCGCAGCGGCAGCACCGCCTGAGTGCGCCGGTCGCGCCCGGTCTGGGCCGAGCCGCCGGCGCTGTCGCCCTCGACCAGGAACAGCTCGGTCTTGGAGGGGTCCTTCTCGGAGCAGTCCTTGAGCTTGCCGGCCAGGAAGTTCACGTCCATCGGGTTCTTGCGGCGCGTCAGGTCGCGCGCCTTGCGCGCCGCCTCGCGGGCCAGCGCCGCCTCGATGATCTTGCCGACGATCACCTTGGCCTCGTTCGGGTTCTCCTCGAACCATTCGGCCAGCTTCTCGCCGACCAGCCCCTCGACCGCCGGGCGCACCTCTGAGCTGACCAGCTTGTCCTTGGTCTGGCTCGAGAATTTCGGGTCGGGCACCTTCACGGACAGCACGCAGGTCAGCCCTTCGCGGGCATCGTCGCCGGTGAAGCTGACCTTTTCCTTCTTGGCGATGCCGCTGGACTGGGCATAGTTGTTGATGGTCCGGGTCAGCGCCCCGCGGAAGCCCGCCAGATGCGCGCCGCCGTCGCGCTGCGGGATGTTGTTGGT
>JAGRMU010000283.1:247-518 GCA_020441165.1 Sedimentitalea sp. | reverse complement strand
GCTCGTCGATCAGGATGATGCGTACACCGGAATTGAGGAAGGCCAGCTCGCGCAGGCGCCGTTCCAGCACCTCGAAGGAATAGTCGAGGTTGGAGAAGGTGGTGGTCGAGGCGAGGAACCGGACCTCGGTGCCGGTGCGTTCGCCCGCCTCGCCGGTGACCCGCAAGGACTGAACGGTCTCGCCGCGCTCGAAGCGGGCGAAATGCTCCTTGCCGTCGCGCCAGATGCGCAGTTCCAGCCAGTCGCTCAGCGCGTTGACCACCGACACGCC
>JAGRMU010000283.1:0-167 GCA_020441165.1 Sedimentitalea sp. | reverse complement strand
TCGGCGGCCGAGACGCCCTCGCCCTCGTGGATGCCGACCGGGATGCCGCGACCGTTGTCACTCACCGAGACGCTGGAATCGGCGTGGATCTTGACCGTCACCGCGTCGGCGTGACCGGCCAGCGCCTCGTCAATGCCGTTGTCCACCACCTCGTAGACCATGTGATG
>JAGRMU010000282.1 GCA_020441165.1 Sedimentitalea sp. | reverse complement strand
CGACGCCGATGTGGACGGCGCTCATATTCGCACGCTGCTGTTGACGTTCTTCTACCGGCAGATGCCCGAACTGATCGAAAACGGCCATCTCTACATCGCACAACCTCCGCTCTACAAGGTCAGCCGCGGCAAGTCCGAGGTCTATCTCAAGGACCAGGCGGCGCTGGACGACTACCTGATCCAGCAGGGGGTCGAAGGCACCTCGCTGAAGCTCGGCAGCGGCGAGGAGATCACCGGCCAGGACCTGATCCGCGTCGTCGACGAGGCGCGCCAGCTGCGCCGGGTGCTGGAGGCCTTCCCGACCCATTACCCGCGCCATATCCTCGAACAGGCCGCGATCGCCGGCGCCTTCGTGCCCGGGGTGATCGACGCCGACCTGCAGGGCGCCGCCGACATGGTGGCCGAGCGGCTGAACCTGATCGCGCTGGAATACGAGCGCGGCTGGCAGGGCCGCATCACCCAGGATCACGGCATCCGCCTGTCGCGCATCCTGCGCGGCGTCGAGGAGGTGCGCACCCTCGATGGGCCTATGCTGCGGTCGGGCGAGGCGATGAAGACCGGCAGCTTCACCCGCGGGTTGCAGGAGGTCTACGGCACCGCCGCCAGCCTGCAGCGCAAGGACCGCCAGCAGGTGATCTATGGGCCCCTCGGCCTTCTGGCCGCGATCCTCGAGGAGGGCGAGAAGGGCCTGTCGCTGCAGCGCTACAAGGGCCTCGGCGAGATGAATCCCGGCCAGCTCTGGGAGACCACGCTGGACCCGGACGCCCGGGTCCTGCTGCAGGTCAAGGTCAACGACATGGTCGAAGCGGACGATCTCTTCACCAAGCTGATGGGAGACGTGGTCGAGCCGCGCCGCGAATTCATCCAGCAGAACGCCCTGAACGTCGCGAACCTGGATTTCTGATGAAACGCCACGGCCGCGCCTATGCGCGGACGGACATCGTCAGGGGGCTCGGCGCGTGTACCCACGGGTGCCCGGCCGGTCCTCCGGTCAGATGCGGAACAGCGGCTGCAGCATCCGCGGCAGGAACGACTTGAAACGCAGCGGCGCGTCGGTCGCCGCCAGGCAGATGCAGGGCGCACCCACGCCGGCCGTGGGCATGTGCTCCAGGTCGCTGCCGGCCACCTCGAGATCGCCGACCCCGAACTGGCCGGTCTCGTCGGCGAAGCTGCCCTGCAGGACCAGCGTCAGCTCCAGCCCGTTGTGGCTGTGATCCGGCACCGCCTGCCCGGGCGGAATATAAAGCAGCCGGACCGACCCGTCGCGATCCGCCGAAAGCATGCTTTGACGCACGCCGAGGCCCAGCGATTTCCAGCGCGGCGGCCGGCCCTTCAGCGCCGCCATGACCGGGCCGGGGAAGACCCCGGAGCGACGATAGTGCGGCTCGGGCGGCGCCGGCTCGTCCAGCCGGGCGAGGACGCTGGATTTCAGCCCCGCCGAGGGCGCCTCGCTGCGCGTCGTCTCAAGGACGATGCCGCCGAGAGTCTGATGCGCCTCCAGCGCCGCCCGGCACTCGGGGCAGAGCGACACATGGGCGGCAACGACCAGCGCGAAGGGATCGGCCAGGCTGCCGGAGGCATAGGCGGCCAGCATCGCGTCGGGGGTGTGGTGGGTGATTGCGGTCATCTTATCGCATTCCCTTCAATTCGTGTCTCAGGCGCTCCAGGCCCAGCCGGATGCGCGACTTGATGGTGCCCAGCGGCAAACCGGTCTGTTCGCTGATCTCGTGATGGGTCATCTCGCCCAGATAGGCCTTTTCGACCATGATGCGCTGATCGGGGTTCAGCCGTTCCAGCGCCTGTTTCAGCCGGCCGGTTTCCTGGTCCAGCGCCATGATCTGGCTGGCGTCGGGCTCGGTTCCGGGATCTTCACCCAGTTCCTCGGGCACCGGCCGGCGCTCCTTGCGGATCACGTCGATATGCCGGTTCCGGGCGATCTGGTAGATCCAGGCCGAGACCTGCGCCCGGTGCGGATCGAAGAGGTGGGCGCGCCGCCAGACGGTCAGCATCACCTCCTGCACGATCTCCTCGGCCTGTGCGCCGGACGTGCCCGAGCGCATCACGAAGCCCTTGAGGCGCGGCGCGAAATGATCGAACAGCGCCGCGAAAGCCTCGCGGTCGCGTCCGTCGCGCACCGCCAGCATCCAGGCGGTCTGCGGCGAGAGGTCGGCGGAAGCTGGCGTCACCTCGGATCTGTCCTCTCGCGGCGCCTCGGGCACGGGCGTCGTGGCTTGGTCTGGGGGTTCGGTCAAAGTCAGCATAGTCCATCTACGCAGCCGGGTAAAAGCCGGATCATTTTTTTGATCCGGGCGGATGCGACCGGCGTAACCTGCTCAAAGACCGCAATAAGAACCGGAGCAGAAATGCCGTTTGACGCCAGGCCGAACCAACAGCAACGCGTCGCCGTGATCGGCGGCGGCATCTCGGGTCTGGCCTGCGCCTACAAGCTGGCGCCCCATCATGCGGTCACGCTCTACGAGGCTGCGCCGCGGCTGGGCGGTCATGCGCGCACGGTTCTGGCGGGGCGCAACGGGGACCAGCCGGTCGATACCGGCTTCATCGTCTTCAACTATGCCAACTATCCGCACCTCACGCGCATGTTCCAGGACCTCGACGTGCCGGTGACGAAAAGCGACATGAGTTTCGGCGCATCGATCGACGACGGGCGCATCGAATACGGGCTGCGTGATCTCCGGGCGCTGACCGCGCAGCGGCGCAACCTGCTCCGCCCCGGTTTCGCGCGGATGCTGGGCGACATCCTGCGCTTCAACCGGAGGGCCGAGGCGTTGGCCCGCGATGACAGCAGCACCATCGGCGAGCTGATGGACGATCTGCGACTGGGCGCGTGGTTCCAGCACTTCTACTTAATGCCGCTCTGCGGGGCGATCTGGTCGACGCCGCCGGCGCAGATCCGCGACTTCCCGGCCCGCGCCCTGGTGCAGTTCTTCCGCAACCACGCGCTGCTCAGCGCCAGTGGCCAGCACCAATGGTGGACCGTGGCGGGCGGCAGCATCGAATACGTGCGCCGCCTGGAGCGGTTCCTGCGCGGGCGCGGCGTGGCGATCCGCAGCGGCACCCCGGTGCGCAGCGTCTTGCGCGGCGACGGCAGGATCACCGTGCAGAGCGCAGGAGGCGCCGCGCGGTTCGACCAGGTCATCTTCGCCTGCCATTCCGACCAGGCGCTGAAGCTGCTGGCGCAGCCCACGCCCCAGGAACGCGCGGCGCTGTCCGCCCTGCGGTTTCAGGACAACGAGATGATCCTGCACCGCGATCCGGCCCAGATGCCGCGGCGCCGGGCGGTCTGGTCGAGCTGGGTCTACAAGGCCGACACCACCCGGCCCGAGCCGGCCATCGGCGTGACCTACTGGATGAACCGCCTGCAGGCGATTCCCGAGAGCGATCCGCTTTTCGTTTCCCTCAACCCGTCCCGGCCGGTCCCCGACGAGCTGATCTATGACCAGACGACCTTTCGCCACCCGGTCTTCGACGCCCCGGCGCTGGCGGCGCAGTACCGGCTGGGCGCGCTGCAGGGGCAGAACAACACTTGGTATGCGGGCGCCTACACCCGCCACGGCTTTCACGAGGACGGCTTCGCCAGCGCCGTGCGCATCGCCCGGCTGATGGACCGGCAGCCGGCATGAGACGGGCGGCCGAGCATATCGACGGGGTGACGAGCCACACCCGGCGCGGGGCGATCCGGCACCGCTTCCGCTATGGCGTCGATTACGTGCTGATCGACCCCGAGGCGCCTGTCGCCGGGCCGCGCCTCTTCTCGCGCAACCGGTTCAACCTCGCCTCGGTCCATGACCGCGACCATGGCGGGCCCATGAAGCACGGGCGCGGCGCGCCCTGGGCGCGCGAGGTGCTGGCCGCGCACGGGCTGCGGACACCCGGCCTGCGCCTTCAGCTTTTGACCCAGCCGCGCTATCTGGGCTTCGGCTTCAACCCGGTCAGCTTCTGGCTGGTCCTCGACGGCGACGCACTGGTCGCAGTCATCGCCGAGGTCTCGACCCCCTTCGGCGACCGCCATTCCTACCTGTGCCACCTGCCCGGCTTCGCCGCGATCGGCCCCGACGACCGCATCGAGACGCCAAAATCGCTGCATGTCTCGCCCTTCCAGCAGGTGGCGGGAAGCTACGAGTTCGCCTTCGACATCTCGGCCGAGCGGATCGCCATCCGCATCCTGCACCGGCGCGGCGAGGAAGGCGTGGTCGCCACCCTCGCCGGCCCGCGCCGACCGCTGACCAATGCCATCCTGCTCAAGGCCAGCCTGCGCCGCCCGCTGGGCGCGCTGCGCGGCTATCTGCTGATCCACTGGCAGGCGCTGCGGCTGAAACTCAAGGGCGCGCCCTACCTGACCCGCCCGGCCCCGCCCAGTTCGGAGGTAACCTGATGCCGATGCTGAGTGCACGTGCCAAGCGCGATCTTCTGGACGGCTGCGCGCGGATCCGCGTCGGCAGCCTGCGCCTGCGCACGCCCGAGGGCGAGATCCACGATTTCGGCGCCGGAGAGCCCTGCGTCGAGATGCAGATCAACAACTGGGCCGCAGTCACTGCACTGGCCGCGCACGGCGACGCGGGCCTTCAGCAGAGCTATGCCGCGGGCCTCTGGGACACGCCGTCGATCGAGGATCTGGCCAGCGTCGTGCTGCGCAATCTCGACCACCTGCGCGGTGCCGCCGAGGCCGGGTTCTGGACCCGGATACGCTTCCGCCTGCTCGACCGGCTGATGCGCGGCGCGGCGCTTGATCGGGCCGCGCAGTCCGAGGCCGGAAACGAGTTCTACCAGCTCTGGCTGGACGAGGGCATGACCTATTCCGGGGCGATCTTCGCGCCCGGCGACGGCGACCTTCATCGCGCCCAGATGCGCAAGCACGACCGTGTCCTTGACCTGCTTGGGCCGGGCGAGCGCATCCTCGAGATCGGCTGCGGCTGGGGCGGCTTCGCCGAGCGCGCCGCCGACAGCGGCCGCCATGTCACCGGGCTGACGGTGTCGCCCGGCCACAAGGGCTATGCCGATGCGCGGCTCGACGGGCGCGCCGAGATCCGTCTCCAGGACTTCCGCGAGAGCAGCGGGCAGTTCGACAACGTGGTCTCCATCGAGATGATCGAGTGGCTGGGCGAGAGCCGCTGGCCGGACTATTTCGCCACGCTGAAGGCGCGGTTGGCGCCCGACGGCGTGGCGGTGATCCAGGCGACCACCGTGCCCGACCACGATTTCGACATCTACCGGCGCAACCCGGGCTTCGTCCGGCAGCGTCCCGCGCCGGGCGGCCTGCTGCTCTCCGAGGCGGTGATCGCCGACCAGGCCCACCGCGCCGGGCTGGTGGTGCGGAACAGCCATGCCTTCGGCGCCGATTACGCGCGCACCTGCACTGAGTGGAGCGCGCGGCTTGCCCGGGAATCGCGGCGCATCCGCCGCCTCGGCTTCGGCGAGGCGTTCCTGCGCCACTGGCGCTATACGCTGGGGGCCTGCACCGCCGCCTTCGCGGTCGGGCAGACCGACGTGATGCAGATCGAGCTGGTTCATGGCTGAGGGCGCGCGCATCTGGATCATCGGCGCCAGCGAGGGCATCGGCGCCGCGCTGGCCCGGCAATGGGCGGCGAAAGGCGCGCGGCTGATCCTGTCGGCGCGCAGCGCCGGTCGGCTGGAGGCGCTGGCCGAGAGCCTCGGGCCCGGCCATCTGGCGCTTCCGCTGGATGTCTCCGACCGCGCCAGCCTGGATGCCGCCGCCGCCGTCATCGACGCGACCGGCCCGCTCGACCGCGTGGTGCATCTGGCGGCGCTCTACGATCCGGGGCGGATTGCCCGGCTCGATCCGGCGCGCGCCGCGCAGATCGTGACCGTCAACCTCACCGGCAGTTTTCACATCGCCCAGATCGCGCCGCCGCTACTGCGCCGGGGCGGGCAGCTGGCGCTGTGCGGATCGGTGGCCGGCTATGTCGGGCTGCCGCAGGGCCAGATCTATTCCGCCACCAAGGCCGGGGTGATCAACCTGGCCGAATCCCTGCGTGCCGAACTGGCCGGGCGCATTGACGTGCGCCTGATTTCGCCCGGTTTCGTCGACACCCGCCTGACCCGGCGCAACGATTTCACCATGCCGGCGCTGCAGACCCCCGAGGCCGCCGCCCGCGCCATCATCGCCGGCCTCGACCGGCGCGGCTTCGAGGTGCATTTCCCGCGCCGGCTGACCCTTGCGCTGAAGCTGCTGAGGGCCCTGCCCTATTGGGGTTCGCTGCCGCTGACCGGCCGGCTGGCGCGACCGGACGGCCCGGCATGAACGCCGCCGCCCGGTCCATCGCCACGCCGTCGATCCCGCGTCTCGTGGTGGACCCAGCCCCCGAGTCGTCCGGCCCGAGGGCGACGAAAGGAGGTACGACTTGAAGATCCTGGTGCTCTATCTGGCGACGGCGGTCATCTTCCTGGCCATCGACGTCATCGGGCTGCGCCATCTGATCCGGCCGGTCTTCGAGCGCCATATCGGGCATCTCTTCGCGGACCCGATGCGCATGGTGCCGGCGGCGCTGTTCTATCTGGGCTATATCGCCGGGCTGCTGTGGTTCGTCTCGGTGCCCGCCCTGCGCGCGGACGATCCCACGGCGGCTCTGATCGGCGGAGTGCTGCTGGGGCTGCTGGCCTATGGTACCTACGAGCTGACCAATTACGCGACGCTGCGCGACTGGAGCATCGAGCAGGTCGCCCTCGACATGATCTGGGGCGGCCTGCTGACCGGGGTCTCGGCCTGGGCCGGCGTGATCGTCGCGCGGATGATCGCGTGACCGCGCCCCAGCCCCGGACCCTTGGGTCCGGGGCGCGGGCCGCGAACGGGTCAGGCGGCCTTCCCCTCTTTGCGGACGATGAGGTGGTCGGGTCCGTAGGGGAAGCCGGTGATGTTGCGGTTGCCGCCCTCCTCGATCACCAGGACGTCGTGCTCGCGGTAGCCGCCGGCGCCGGGCAGGTGATCGGGGATGGTGATCATCGGCTCCATCGAGACCACCATGCCGGGCTCGAGCACGGTGTCGCAATCCTCGCGCAGCTCCAGCCCGGCCTCGCGGCCGTAGTAATGGCAGAGCACGCCGAAGGAGTGGCCGTAGCCGAAGCTGCGATACTGCAGCAGGTTCTTCTCGGCGTACATCTCGTTCAGCTCAGCGGCGATCACGGCTATTCCCTGCTGATCGGCCCGCGCGGAG
>JAGRMU010000281.1 GCA_020441165.1 Sedimentitalea sp. | reverse complement strand
CCATGACAGGCTGGCCCTGACAGGCCAGCGCGGGGACTCCGGTGGTGTGCCGCGCGATTCCACGACCTCGCGCGCCGCAAGAAGCATGCGATCTGGCATGCTGTCCGCAAGCTCTGTGTGGGGCAGATTGTGGGGCAGTTTCGGAGGTGTCTCTGTCAAAAACCACTGAAAACCATGCATACTTGGCTTTTGGGGTTGACAAGTGGTGCCCAGGAGAGGACTCGAACCTCCACATCGTTGCCAATACTAGCACCTGAAGCTAGCGCGTCTACCAATTCCGCCACCTGGGCAGGTGTCGTGAGCCCGGCGTTTAAACCCGCTCGGGCGGGGTGTCAAACGGGATTTTCGTGCCGGGGGCGAGGTTTTTTCTATCGGCCCGGGAGCCGAGACGAGCAGGCAGTTGCGCGAGCCACGTCGCCCGCATCGCGGCATTTTTGCGCCTTGTTTAGGCGGGGCCGGGGCGGTAAGCCTCGGAACAACCGCGCAGAGGGAGCTTTCGGATGTCCAGACTGGTCACGATTTACGGTGGATCGGGGTTCGTGGGCCGGTATGTGGCCCGGCGCATGGCGAAAGAGGGCTGGCGGGTGCGGGTCGCGGTACGCAGGCCCAACGAGGCAATGTTCGTGCGCCCCTATGGCGTGGTCGGGCAGGTCGAGCCGGTGTTCTGCAACATCCGCGACGATGCCTCGGTGGCGTCGGTGATGGAGGGCGCGGATGCGGTGGTGAACTGCGTCGGCGTTCTGGTCGAAGCCGGCAAGAACAGCTTCGACGCGGTCCAGGCCGAGGGCCCCGCCCGGATCGCGCGGATCGCCGCGGCGAAAGGCATCGCGCGGATGGTGCATGTCTCGGCGATCGGTGCCGATGCGATGTCGGACAGCGATTACGCGCGCAGCAAGGCCGAGGGCGAGGCCGGGGTGCTGGAGCACATGCCGGGCGCGGTGATCCTGCGCCCCTCGGTGATCTTCGGGCCCGAGGATGAATTCTTCAACCGCTTCGCCTTCATGGCGCAATGGTCGCCGGTGCTGCCCATCGTGGGCGGGCGCACGCGTTTCCAGCCGGTCTATGTGGACGATGTCGCCAAGGCGGCGGCGAAGGGCGTTCTGGGCGAGGCCGCGCCCGGGATCTACGAGCTGGGCGGCCCCGAGGTGCGCAGCTTCCGCTCGTTGATGGAGGACATGCTTGGGGTGATCCGCCGCAAGCGGGTGGTGGTCACCATGCCGTTCTGGATGGCGCGGATCATGGCCTTCGGCTTCGACATGGTGCAGGCGATCACCCTGGGGCTGATCACCAACGGCATGCTGACCCGCGACCAGGTGAAAAACCTCAAGCGCGACAACGTGGTGGCCGAGGGGGCGCGGGGGTTCGAGGCGCTGGGGATCGCGCCGGTGCCTTACAGCGCGGTCCTGCCGGACTACCTGTGGCGGTTCCGCCGCTCGGGCCAGTATGACGAGATCAAGGCCTCGGCGCGCAACCTGAAGGTCTGATCACCCGTAGGCATAGACCAGCAGCGCGACGCCGAGGATGGCGCGGTAGATGACGTAGGGCGTGAAGCTGACGCTACGCAGGAGGCGCATCATCAGGCTGAGTGCCAGCAGCGCCGAGCCGAAGGCCAGCAGCGCCGCCAGGGCGCTGTCGCGGGCGGCGGCGAGGTCGGCGTCGATGGCGACCTCGGCCCCGAGCAGGATCCCCGAGGCGAGGATCGTCGGGATCGACATCAGCATCGACAGCCGCGCCGCGTCCTCGCGCCCGTAGCCCAGGGTGCGGGCGCCGGTGATGGCGATGCCCGAGCGCGAGGTGCCGGGGATCAGCGAGATCGCCTGCCAGAGGCCCATGATCGCGGCGTCCCGCGGCGTCCAGTCCGCGGCGGTCTTCACCGACGCGCCACGCTGGTCGGCCCAGTAGAGCACCAGGCCGAAGATCAGCATGGTCCAGCCGATCACCGCCACCGAGCGCAGCGCGTCGCTGAGGCCGGTGAAATGCAGGACCGCGCCCAGCAGGACCACCGGGATGGTGGCGATGATCAGCCCCAGCGCCAGCTTCGCGCCGGGCGTGTCGGCCTTGCCGCGCGCCAGCCGGGGCAGGCCGAGCAGGCCGATCTTCACCTCGGTCCAGAAATACACCACCACCGCGCCCAGCGTGCCGACATGCACCGCCACGTCGATCAGCTGGCCCTGGTCCTCGAGGCCGGTGAGGCCGGGCAGCAGGATCAGGTGGCCCGAGGAGGAGACCGGCAGGAACTCGGTGATGCCCTGGATCACGGCGACCAGAATCAGTTGAAAGAGCGGCATGACCGGGGAGACTCGCGTTGGGAGGGTGCGTCGCGCACAGGTATAAGTGCCGCCATGGCAAAGGAAAGCCGGTATTTGGGTCCGGATCGATACCTAAAATCGACAGGAAATTGCCGATTTCCGCGGTGCGGCATGAAAAAACCGGATTATAGGTCAGTAAATATGACTTTTAATCCGCTTTGCGATCTTCTAGACAGTGCCGGCGCGATACCGAAGGGGAGAACCGGCCCGTGGCGAAGCAACCGATGCTCAAATTCGTCCAGATCGGGCGCGACATGCCCGCAAAGCGCGAGGCCGATCTACGCCGGTCGGATTTCGACGAGATTTACGCCGAGTTCGCCGATGCCAAGGCGGCCGAGCAGGCCAGCCGCTGCAGCCAGTGCGGCGTGCCCTATTGCCAGACCCATTGCCCGCTGCACAACAACATCCCCGACTGGCTGCGCCTGACCGCCGAGGGGCGTCTGCAGGAAGCCTACGAGCTGAGCCAGGCGACCAACACCTTCCCCGAGATCTGCGGGCGGATCTGCCCGCAGGACCGGCTCTGCGAGGGCAACTGCGTGATCGAGCAGGCCGGCCACGGCACGGTCACCATCGGCGCGGTCGAGAAATACATCACCGACACCGCCTGGGAGCGCGGCTGGGTGCAGCCGATCCGCCCCGCGCGTGAGCGTCCCGAGAGCGTCGGCATCATCGGCGCCGGGCCCGGCGGGCTGGCGGCGGCGGACGTGCTGCGCCGCGCCGGGGTGCAGGTCACCGTCTACGACCGGCACGACCGGGCCGGCGGGCTGATGACCTATGGCATTCCCGGCTTCAAGCTGGAGAAGGACGTGGTGATGCGCCGCAACGAGCAACTGGCCGAGGGCGGCGTCACGTTCGAGCTGAATTGCGCGGTGGGCGCGGATCGCAGCTTTGCCGAGATCCGCGCCCGCCATGACGCGGTGATCATCGCCACCGGGGTCTATCGCTCGCGCGAGCTGGAGATGCCAGGCAGCGGGCTGGAGGGCATCGAGCGGGCGATCGATTTCCTGACCGCCAGCAACCGCAAGAGCTTCGGCGACAGCGTGCCGGCGTTCGACAGCGGGCGGCTCGATGCAAGCGGCAAGAAGGTGGTGGTGATCGGCGGCGGCGACAC
>JAGRMU010000280.1:5955-19920 GCA_020441165.1 Sedimentitalea sp. | reverse complement strand
CCCGAGGCGCAGCTCGACCGGTTCCTGGTGCAGATCGACGTCGATTACCCCGACCGCAAGACCGAGCGCGAGATCCTTCTGGCCACCACCGGCGCCACCGAGGAGCGCGCCAGCCAGGTCTTCACCCGCGACGAGCTCTTGGCCGCGCAGCTGCTGCTGCGCCGGATGCCGGTGGGCGAGTCGGTGGTCGAGATGATCCTCGACCTGGTCCGCGCCTTCCGTCCGGACGAGCCGGACGCCTCCGAGCGGGTGGCCGAGACCGTGGCCTGGGGGCCGGGGCCGCGCGCCGCGCAGGCGCTGATGCTGACGGTGCGGGCGCGGGCGCTGCTGGAGGGACGGCTGGCGCCCAATGCCGAGGATGTGCTGGACATGGCGCGCCCGGTGCTGAGCCACCGGATGGCGCTGAACTTCGCCGCCCGCGCCCGCGGCGACAGCCTGGCCGAGCTGATCGACAGCACCGCCGCCGGTCTGGCGCGCACCGAGGCCGCCGCGTGAGCCAACCCGGCGCCCTTCGGGAACATGCCGAGATCGAGGCCGGCCGGCTGCCGCCGCTGCTGGCCCGGGCCGAGCATCTGGCCGGCACCGTCCTGCTGGGCGATCACGGCCGCCGCCGCGCCGGGCTGGGGGACGATTTCTGGCAGTACCGCCCGGCGCAGACCGGCGACAGCCGGCGGATGATCGACCACCGCCGCTCGGCTCGCGGCGACAAGCAGTATGTGCGCGAGCGCGAATGGCAGATCGCCCAGTCGGTGATGCTCTGGGTCGATCAGGGTGCCTCGATGCGCTTTGCCTCGTCGCCGGATCTGCCCGGCAAGGTGGACCGCGCGCGCCTTCTGGCTTTGGCCATCGCCATCCTGCTGGTGCGCGGCGGCGAGCGGGTCGGGCTGACCGGCACCGGCCTGCCGCCCCGGCGCGGCAACGCCCAGATCGCGCACTTGGCCGCGGCCTTCTCGGTGGACGCGCCGCAGGACTATGCCGCGCCCGAGCACCGGGCGATGATCCCCCATGCAAGGGCGGTGTTCGTCTCGGATTTCCTCGGCGACGTGGGCGAGGTGACGCTGGCGCTGACCAAGGCCGCAGACCGCGGGGTGCGCGGCGTGGTGCTGCAGCTGCTCGACCCCTCCGAAGAGGCGTTTCCCTTCACCGGCCGCACGATCTTCGAGAGCGTCGGCGGCACGCTGCGCCATGAGACCCTGAAGGCGGGCGATCTGCGCGGCCGGTATCTCGATCGCCTCGCCGCCCGCAAGGACGAGCTGCGCGCGCTCTGCCGCGCCACCGGCTGGCAATACGGCCTGCACCACACCGGCGAGAGCGCGCAGTCGGCGCTGCTCTGGCTCTACCGGGCGCTGGACGGGGGGACGCGATGACGGTTCTGGCCGGCATCGGCTTTACCGCGCCCTGGCTGCTGCTGGGTCTGGCGGCGCTGCCGATCCTGTGGCTGATCCTGCGCGCGGTTCCGCCCGCGCCGATCCGCCGGCGGTTTCCGGGCGTGGCGCTGCTGCTGGGGCTGAAGGACGACGAGAGCGTCACCGACCGCACCCCGTGGTGGCTGCTGCTCCTGCGGATGCTGGCGGTGGCGGCGGTGATCCTCGGCCTTGCCGGGCCGGTGCTGAACCCGCGGACCGAGACGGCGGGATCGGGGCCGCTGCTGGTGGTGTTCGACGCCAGCTGGGCCGGGGCGACGCGCTGGCCGGACCGCATCGACCTGCTCGACACGCAGCTGACCGAGGCCGGGCGCGCCGGGCGGCCGGTGGCGATCCTGCGCCTGACCGCGCCCGAGCCGGTGCAGTTCCTCACCGCCGATGTTTGGCAGGGCCGGCTGGCCGGGCTGCAGCCCGCGGCCTGGCAGCCGACGCCCGCGCAGATCGAGGCCGCGCAGGCGGCGCTGGCGAGCATCGAGGGCGGCTTCGATACCTTCTGGCTGGGCGACGGGCTGGACTACGAGGGGCGCGGTGCGCTCACCGAGGCCCTCCAGTCGCGCGGCGCGCTGAGGGTGTTCCAGACCGGGCTGGAGGTGCTGGCGCTGGCCCCTGCCACGTTCGAGGACGGCGCGGTGCAGGTCACCACCCGGCGCTCGGAGCCGGGGCCGGCGCGCGAGGCCGTGGTGCTGGCGCAGGGCCGCGACCCGGCCGGGACGATGCGGGTGCTGGCCAGTGCCAGCGCCAGCTTCGAGGCCGGCGCGACCGAGGCCACCACCGCCCTGTCGCTGCCCTCGGAACTGCGCGCCCGGATCACCCGGTTCGAGCTGCAGGGCCAGCGCTCGGCCGGGACCACGTCGCTGACCGACGACAGCCTGCGGCGGCGCGAGGTGGCGCTGATCGCCGGGCGCGACGACCGCGAGGGGCTCGAGCTGCTGTCGCCGCTGCACTACCTCAAGCAGGCTCTGGTGCCGAGCGCCGATCTGCTGGAGGGGGCGTTGCTGGACCTGCTGCCGGCCAACCCGGACGTGATCGTGCTCGCCGATGTCGCGACCCTCTCGGCCGCCGAGCAGGAGGCGCTGAGCGACTGGGTCGAGGGCGGCGGGCTGCTTCTGCGCTTCGCCGGGCCGCGCCTCGCGGCCAGCGACGTGAGCCGCGACGCCGAGGATCCGCTGATGCCGGTGCGGCTGCGCGCCGGGGGGCGGACCGTCGGCGGCGCGATGAGCTGGGGCGAGCCGAAGACCCTGGCGCCCTTCCCCGAGACCTCGCCCTTCCATGGCCTCGCGATCCCCGAGGACGTGCGGGTCTCGGCGCAGGTGATGGCCCAGCCCGACCCGACCCTTGCCGACCGGGTGATCGCGGCGCTCAGCGACGGCACCCCGCTGGTCACCCGCAAGGAGCTGGGCCAGGGCCAGGTGGTGCTGGTCCATGTCACCGCGAATGCCGAATGGTCGAGCCTGCCGCTCTCGGGGCTCTTCGTCGAGATGCTGGAGCGGCTGGCGGTCTCGTCCTCGGCCAAGACCCCCGAGGCCGGCGATCTGGAGGGCACGACCTGGAGCCCGGTGCAGGTGATGGACGGGTTCGGCACGCTCGTCGACGCCGCCCACCTGCCCGGCGTGGCGGGGCCGGACCTGGTGGCGTCGCCGCTCGGCCCGGATCTGCGCCCCGGTCTTTACCGCAGCGAGTCGCGGCGGCTGGCGCGCAACGTGCTGGGCGCGGAAACACAGCTGACCCCGGCGGCCTGGCCGGCGGAGGTGCCGGTGGTCGGGATGCAGGTCTCGGCCGAGCGACCGCTGGGCGGTGCCCTGCTGGGGCTGGCGCTTGCCTTGCTGGTAATCGACGTGGTGGCCTCGCTGGCGCTGTCGGGCCGTCTCGGCCGGGCCGGGGTCGCGGCGGCGGCGCTGGCCGGGCTGATGCTGGCCCTGCCGCCGGTGCCGGGACAGGCGCAGACCGTCGCCGAGGACGAGGCGCGGGCGATCGCCGCCACCGGCGAGCTGGTGCTGGCGCATGTGCTAACCGGCAATGCCGATGTCGACACCGTGGCGCGGGCCGGGCTGGAGGGGCTGTCGCAGACGCTGCTCTATCGCACCTCGGTCGAGCCGGCGCCGCCGATGGGCGTCGATCTGGAACGCGACGAGCTGGCCTTCTTCCCGCTGCTCTACTGGCCGGTCACCCCCGATCAGCCGCAGCCCTCGGCCGAGGCCTATGCGCGGCTCAACCAGTACCTGCGCTCGGGTGGGCTGATCCTCTTCGACACGCGCGACGCCGATATCGCCGGCTATGGCGCCGCCAGCCCGAACGGGCGCAAGCTGCAGCAGCTGGCCGCGCCGCTCGACATCCCGCCGCTGGAGCCGCTGCCAGCCGATCACGTGCTGACCCGCACCTTCTACCTGCTGCAGGATTTCCCCGGCCGCCATGCCAGCCGCGAGGTCTGGGTCGAGGCCGCCCCCGCCGATGCCGAGCGGATCGAGGGGATGCCGTTCCGCAACCTCAATGACGGCGTGACGCCGGTGGTGATCGGCGGCAACGATTGGGCCGGCGCCTGGGCCATCGACGAGGCCGGCCGGGCCCTGCTGCCGGTCGGACGCGGATTTGCCGGCGAGCGCCAGCGCGAGCTGGCGCATCGCTTCGGGGTCAACCTGGTGATGCATGTGCTGACCGGCAACTACAAGTCCGACCAGGTGCATGTGCCGGCGCTGCTCGACAGGCTCGGCCAATGACCGGCTCCATCGTCTTCGATCCGCTGCTGCCCTGGCCGGTGCTGGCCGCGCTGGCGGCGCTGACCCTGGCTGGGGTGGCGCTGGCGCTCTGGCGCGGGCTGGCGGGATGGGCCCTGCGCGGGATGGCGGCGCTGGTGCTGCTGGCGGCGCTGGCCGGGCCGGTCTATCAGGTCGAGGACCGCGCGCCGCTGACCGACATCGTGGTGATGCTGGAGGACCGCAGTGCCAGCCAGTCCCTGGCAGACCGCCCCGCGCAAGTCAGCGAGGCCGCCGAGACCCTGGCCGCCCGGATCGCGGCCCGCCCGAACACCGAGCTGCGCCGGATCGAGGTCGGCGACGGGCCGGGCGACGCCGGCACCGAGCTGATGAGCGCGCTCGCCGCAGCGCTGGCCGAGGAGCCGAGCGCGCGGATCGCCGGGATCGTCGCGCTGAGCGACGGGCAGGTGCATGACATGGACCGCGCGCCCGCCCTGCCGGCGCCGATGCACCTGCTGCTGACCGGGCGCGAGACCGACTGGGACCGGCGACTGATCGTGCGCAACGCGCCGGCCTTCGCAATCATCGGCGAGCCGGTGACGCTGACGCTGCGCATCGAGGACAGCGGCGCGGCGCCCGAGACCGGCGCGCGCGCGCCGCTCGAGATCGCGGTCGATGGCGGCGAGGCGCAGCGCTTCGAGGTGCCGATCGGTCAGGACATCGAGCTGCCGCTGACCCTGCCCCATGGCGGGCGCAACGTGATCCGCTTCGCGGTGCCCGAGGCGGAGGGCGAGATCACCGACCGCAACAACGCCGCGCTGATCCAGATCAACGGGGTGCGCGACCGGCTGCGGGTGCTCTTGGTCTCGGGCGAGCCCCATGCCGGCGGGCGCACCTGGCGCAACCTGCTGAAATCCGACAGTTCCGTCGATCNNTTCACCATCCTGCGCCCGCCCGAAAAGCAGGACGGGGTGCCCGTGGGCGAGCTGTCCCTGATCGCCTTTCCCACCCGCGAGCTCTTCCTCGAGAAGATCGACGATTTCGACCTGATCATCTTCGACCGCTACAAGCGGCGCGGCATCCTGCCGGCGGTCTACCTGGAGAACGTCGCCGATTACGTGACCAAGGGCGGCGCGCTGCTGATCGCGGCGGGGCCGGATTTCGCCTCGGCCGACAGCCTCTACCGCTCGCCGCTGGCCGCGATCCTGCCCGCCGAGCCGACGGCGCGGGTGCTCTCCGAGCGCTACCGCCCGCAGGTCACCGATCTGGGCGCGCGCCATCCGGTGACCGCCGATCTCGGGGACGCCGACAGCTGGGGCTCCTGGCTGCGCCAGATCGAGATCGAGCCGCGCTCGGGCGACGTGGTGATGTCAGGCGTCGACGACCGGGCGCTGCTGGTCCTCGACCGGGTGGGCCTTGGGCGGGTGGCCCTGCTGGCCTCGGACCATGCCTGGCTTTGGGGGCGCGATTACGAGGGCGGCGGGCCGCAGCTGGAGCTGCTGCGGCGCCTGGCGCACTGGATGATGAAAGAGCCGGAGCTGGAGGAAGAGGCGCTCTGGGCTGAGGCCACCGGGCAGAGCATGCGGATCATCCGCCGCACCCTCGGCGACGCGGCCGGCCCGGTGACGGTGACGCGACCCGATGGCGAGACGCTGGAGCTGCCACTGGCCGAGGTCAGCCCGGGCCGGTTCGAGGCGCTCTATGACGGGCCGGAGATCGGCCTCTACCGGCTGAGCGAGGGCGATCTTTCGGCGGTGATCGGGCTGGGGCCGGCCGCGCCGCGCGAGTTCGAGCAGACCATCGCCACCCCCGCCCTGTTCGAGCCGGTGATCGCCCCGCTGCGCGGCGGGGCGGTGCGGCTCGAAGACGGCGTGCCGGCCCTGCGCGACGTGCGCGAGGGCCGCCCCGCCGCGGGGCGCGGCTGGATCGGCCTGACCCCGCGCGGCGCCTACGAGACCCGCGACGTCACCCAGAGCGCACTGCTGCCGCCCTGGGTCTACCTGCTGCTCGCCTCGGGCTTCCTGCTCGGCGGCTGGCTGCGCGAGGGCCGGCGGTAGACCCGTCGCGCAACCGGTCGGCCCGCTACTTGAAGGTGACCGAGACCGACGGGTCCCCCGGCAGGCCGGTATAGGTCGCGGTGGCGCCCCCCTTGCCCTTGGCCGGGGGAACCAGCGGTCCGAAGGAGCCGACCGAGATCAGCTCGCCCGGCTTCATCTCGATCCCTTTCGAGATCAGCCAGAGCACCGAATTGGCCGGGTGTCCCAGCACCGCGGCGCCGGGAACCTGCGCCAGCACTTCGCCGTCCGCGGCGCTCAGCGTCACCTGCATCGCGCCGAGGGCCGCATCCATCGCCGCGGCGTCGGTGACCGGGATCGCCGCGCCCAGCACCCCCAGCTTGGGCGCCACGCCCATCGCGGTGAGGGTCACGCCGGTCAGCGGCTCGCCCTCGGCATAGGCCAGATCGGGAAGCTCGATGAAGGGATGAACCGCCGAGACATGGGCCATCACCTCGCCGGTGGTGGTGGCATCGTTGATCGCGGCATCCCCGACCACCAGGATCAGGTCGGCCTCGAAGACCGGCCGCGCGCCCCAGGCCGCGGGCACTTCTGCACCGTCGGGCAGCATCATCTTCTCGTAGAGCACGCCCTGAACCGGCTCGCTCACGCCGAAGGCGTCCTGCGCCGGCTTGCTGGTCAGGCCGGCCTTGTAGCCGATCACCGGCCCCATCTCGGGCGCCAGCGCCGCGGCCAGCTTGGCTTGGGTGCAGACTGCATCCTCCATGCTGCCCTCGGCCGCCAGCGCCCGGGTCGGGGTGTTGGCCATGTAATCGGCCACGAAGGCGGCGATCTCGTCGTCGCTGGCGCAATCCGCCGCCGCCATGCCGCCAAGGCCGAGGGCCCCGGCGAGGATCGTCAGCCGTGTCAGGTTCTTCATCTGTCTTCCTCCTGTTTTGCAGTCCTGTGATCTGTCTTTGGTCATTCGAGCCGGATGGTCACCCGGTCGGAGCGGCCGGCGGCGTCCACCACCACCAGCGTGGCGAACCCGGGGCCGGGCTGCGGGATGTCGAATTCGCGCAGCCGCTGGCCGAGCGCGAGGGGGCGGCCATTGGCGATGAGGGTGAAGGGCGCCGCGCCGCCGCTGAGCTTGACGGTCAGCGCGTCCCTGCCGGCCAGCCGCGCGCCATCGGGCGGAAAGGCGATGCGCGGGGCGTCGGCGCCGGAATCGAAGGCGGCGCCGCGCGCGCGGAAGCGCTGCAAAGGCGGCGGCAGATCCGCGCCGGCGACGATCAGGGTCGCGGGTGGCGGCGGCGGCAGCGGATCGAAGCGCGGCTTGAGCCGTCCGAAGGCCGCGAACAGCACCGGCGCTGCCAGATCGCCGCCGAAGGCGCCGGGCACCGGCGTGCCGTCCGCGCGGCCCATCCAGACGCCGATCACATGCCGCCCGTCCCAGCCGATCGCCCAGGCATCGCGATGGCCGTAGGAGGTGCCGGTCTTGTAGGCCAGCACCCCGGGCGGCGCGCCGGGCGGCGGCGCCAGACCGGCGAGGATGTCGCCGACCTGCCAGGCGGCCACCTCGGAGAGGACCCGCGCGCCCGCTTGAGTCTCTGCGGCCTGTTCGGCGCGCAGGACCGGCCCCTGCCCGCCCGCGGCCAGCGCCGCGTAGAGCTGCACCATGTCCTGCAGGCTGATCCCGATCCCGCCGAGGGCGATGGCGAGACCCGGCGGACCGTCGAGTGCGGGTGCGGTCCCGGCCCGCTGCAGCGCCGCCATCACCCGCGCCGGACCCAACGCGTCGGTCAGCTTGACCACCGGCACGTTCAGCGACAGTTGCAGCGCCTCGCGCAGCCGGATGTCGCCGCGATAGCGGCCGTCGAAATTGCGCGGGGCATAGCGCCCGAAGGCCACCGGCCCGTCATGGATCAGGGTCTCGGGATGGGCCAGCCCCTGGTCGAAGGCCAGCCCGTAGATCAGCGGCTTGAGCGTCGATCCGGGCGAGCGCAGCGCCTGGGTCATGTCGACAAAGCCCTGCCGCGCGCCATTGTCATAGCCGGGCGAGCCGATGGCGGCGAGGATCTCGCCGCTCTGGTGGTCCGCGACCATCAGCGCCGCCGAGATCTGCGGGCCGGCCGCCTCGGCAGCCTCGGCTAGCAGCGTCTCGAGCCGCGCCTGCAGACCAGCATCGAGGGTGAGGTCGTGGCGGCGGGCGGCGGGATCGCCGGCGCGGACCCGGTCGGCCAGGTGTGCGGCGAGGCGCGGGAAGGGCCGCATCCGCGCGGGCAGCGCTGCCAGCCGCGCCGACTGCGCGGCCTCGGCGGGCAGGACACCCTGCGCCTCCATCCGCGCCAGCACCCGGTCGCGGGCACGGCGCGCGGCCTCGGGATGCCGGTCCGGGCGCCGCGCCTCGGGCGATTGCGGCAGCGCCACCAGCAGCGCCGCCTCGGCGGGCGTGAGGCGGCGCGGCTCCTTGCCGAACCAGGCCAGCGAGGCGGCGCGCAGCCCTTCGAGATTGCCGCCATAGGGCGCATGGGTGAGGTAGAGATCGAGGATGCGCGCCTTGTCCAGCCGGCGTTCCAGCGCCAGCGCCACGCGAATCTGGCGCAACTTTCCGGCCCAGGCACCGGTGCCGCCATCCTCCAGCAGCCGCGCCACCTGCATGGTCAGGGTCGAGCCGCCCGAGACGTGCCGCCCTGTGCGCAGCGCCTGGCCGGCGGCGCGGATCATTGCCAGCGGATCGACCCCCTTGTGGCGCCAGAAGCGCTTGTCCTCATAGTGCAGCAGCATGGCGAGATAGGCCGGATCGACGCCGCCCGGCTGCGGCGCCAGCCGCCAGAGCCCGTCGGCCACCGGATAGGCGCGCAGCAAAGCGCCGGAGCGGTCGCGGACCTCGACCGAGGTTTCGGCCAGGTGCGGCGGCAGCAGGGTGGCATCGATCCAGCGGTCGAACCCGTCGCGCAGGGCGGCGCCGGCGAAGAGCAGCAGCGCGAGGACGAGGATCAGGCGCGCCGGATTGCGCCCCGGTCCTCGCGACGTGGATGGCGGGCGGCCCGAGGGTGGGCGCGATCCGGGGCTGGCGCCCCGGAAAGAGGTGTGAAGCGACGAGAAGACGCTTCCCGCGCTAGCCATCGACCCAGCCGTCCCACAGGTCCGGATATCCGGTCACGAAGCCGCTGGGATGCACCGCGAGCCGTGCGTCGAACCCCGGCGAGGCATAGGCGATCCGCCCGTCGCCGAGGCGGGCATAGCTCTGATCGAGCGGTTCCAATCGGTCCAGATCCGGCACCAGCCAGGCAGCGCGCACCGGCACCGGCGCGGCGCCGATCTCCAGCCGGCGCAGCGGCAGAAGGTTGGTCGCGGGGGAGAAGCTGAGGTCGATGTCGGGGCAATCGTCAAGGCCGGGTTGGTCCTCGTCGTTCATCGCCCAGCGAGCCCCGTCGCGCTGGAGGCGCAACGCGATCTCGCGCCCGGCAAAGGTGCCGGTCACATCCGCCGACAGCGTCTCCCAGGTCTGCGAACAGCGCACTACGTAGACCAGATCGCCCGGTGCCTCGCCGCCCCAGCGCGCCTGCCCGCTCAGCATCCAGCCGCGTTCGGCCTGCGCCAGGGTGCAGCGGTCGGTGCCTTCGCGGTCCAGCCGCCGCCAGTGCGCCGTGGCGAGGATGGTCATTCGCCGACAACCATGCGCCCGGTCGCCGTGCGGGCGCGCAGGCGCGGGCGGTACATGTCCTCGACCGAGGCCGCCGGGTGGTGGAAATCGCCGGGGCTGACCGCGCGCGCCACGTAGGCCAGGGTCACCGGGCCGGGGCCAAGCAGATCGACCGCCGCGACGAAGCGGTCGGCGCGGAACTCGGCATGGGTCGCCTCGGAGGGCTGCAGCCAGTCCAGCGCCCGCACATCGCCCGAGCGCAGCAGGTGCGGGTTGTCGATCTCGACCCCGGCGGGCAGCGGATCGTCGATGATCAGCCGTGCCTCGATCTCCTCCAGCGGGGTGATCCGCAGCACCGTGACAAACCGCGCGCCCACGGTCATGTCCGGCGTTTCGATCGGGGCACCCTCCATCGTGTAGAAGCTGCGTTCGATCGCGAGGCCGGTGCCGCCGGCGGCGGGCGGGACCTCGGGAACCCCGAGCGTCGTGAGGGTGATCTCGCTGGCAGCACCACCCGCTGCGGTGATGTCGCGCGCGGGGGCGGGTTCGGCGCTGTCGAGCACCTGCACGAAGGGCCCCGCGACCGGGGCGCCGTCGACCAGAAGCCCCGACGCCTCGGGCGCGTCGATCAGGGCGTGGGCAGCCAGCAGCGACCAGGCCGCTTCCTGGGTCGAGAGCGGCGCATCGCTGGCGGTGATCCGCATCGTCAGGGCGTCGGTATCGACCGCCGCGCTGGCGGCCTCGGTGGCCAGCGCCAGCACCCCGGCGGCATCGCGCAGGGCGGTGCCGTAATCGGCGCGCCAGAGGGGCGCGTCATTGCCGGGGGCCGCGATCATCCCGGCGGCGCGCGCGAACATCGCATCGGCGCGCACCTGGTCGCCATAGGCCGCCAGCGCCGCGCCCAGCTGCGCCGCCGCCAGCGGCGTGGCGAAGGCATCGCCCTTCACGTCGGCATAATAGCGCAGATCGCCCATCGCCGCCGCGCCCTCGCGGGCCAGCACCATCAGCGCATAGGCGATATCCTCGCCGCCCGTGTCGAAATCGGGCGCATAGGCGATGCGGTTGCGCAGGTTGTCCAGCGCCAGGCGCAGGGCGCGCTCGGGCACCGCGTGACCCTCGGCGCGGGCGCGGGTCAGCACGTCGGTGACATAGGCGTCGAGCCAGAAATCCCCCGCCTCGGCCCGCCACAGCCCGAACGCGCCGTTCGGGGCCTGCCGGGCGAGCATCCGGGAAATCGCGCTCTCGATCCGCGCCGCGACCTGTGGCCCGTCGCCGAGACCCGCCGCCTTGGCCACCGACGACAGGTACAGCAGCGGCAGCGTCTGCGAGGCGATCTGCTCGGTGCAGCCATAGGGAAAGCGGTCGAGCGCGGTCAGCAGGCCCGGCGCATCGAAGCGCGCCAGCGGTCCGGCCGAGAGCACCGCGCGACCGGTGCCGGGGCGCAGACCGGCGAAGACGTCCGCGGTGAAGCGGAAAGTGTCTCCGGTGGCCAGGGAAAAGCGCCGCGTCTCGGCCACGGCGGGATCGTTGGCGCGCACCGGCAGGACCAGCGGCTGCGCCAGCTCGGTGCCGTCGGCCAGGGTCAGCGTGGCGGTGAGCGTGGCATTGCCCACGGTCTCGGCTGTGACGGGAATGTCGAAGCGCGCCTTGCCGCCGGGGGCGAGGGTGAAGGGCGCGGGGCTGGCGCCAAGGGTGATCCGCGGCGACGCGCTGGACAGGTCCAGCCGCATCTCGCCCGCCGGACCGTCGGCATGGGCCACTTCCAGCCGGATGCGGGCGGTATCGCCGGGGGCGAGGAAGTGCGGCAGGCTGGCGGTGACCACCACCGGGTCGCGCACCAGCATCTCGGCCTCGGCCTGCCCCACCGCGCTTTGCGACCATGCGACGGCCATCAGCCGCACGGCGCCGTTGAAGGCGGGCAGATCGACGGTGACCGTCGCCGCGCCATCGGGGCCGACCTCCACCGGGCCGGAAAAGCTGGCCATCAGCTTCTGCGTCGGCGGCGGCGATTGCATCCGCAGGCCCGCGCCGGCATCGCCGCCGGACCGCACCACCCCCATCGCGCCGTTCATGCCGTCGATCAGCCGGCCATAGACATCGCGCATCTCGACGCCGAGCCGGCGCTGCCCGAAATAGTAGCCCGCCGGATCGGGGCTTTCGAAGCCGGTGAGGTTGAGGATGCCCTGGTCCACCGCCGCGAGGGTCAGCCAGACCGCCTCGCCCACGGGTGCCCCGTCCACGTTCAACCGGATCTGCTGCGGCTGGCGCGGGCGGGCGATCTCGGGCGCGTCGATGGCGACGCGCAGCTGCTTGCCGACCGGCTCGATGCGGGCATGGGCCAGCCCCAGGGCCCGCGCCGGGTTCTGCCCGGCCGCCACGTCCATCGGGCGCAGCAGGGTCGCGGCGACATAGGCGCCGGTGCCCCAGTCCCCGGTCACCGGCAGCGGGATCACCGTTTCGCCGTCCGGAACCTCGACCGTCTGCCGCGCGATCACCCGGTCCGAGAGCACCGAGATCAGCGCGGTACCGGCGCTGCGCGGCACGATCCGCAGCAGCGCGGTGTCGCCGGGCCGGTACTCCGGCTTGTCCAGCGACAGCTCCAGCCGGTCGGGCGTCGCCGAGGCATCGCCCTGCGCATACCATCCGGCGTCGAACGCCAGCGCGGCGGCGGCATAGGGCCCGTCCAGCCGCTCCACCACCAGCTCGTAGCGGCCCCAGTCCACCGGCTGCGCGAGGGTCAGCGGCGCGGTGCCCAGATCGGCCTCGCCGCTGGCAAGGCGCACCCGGCGGGTGGTCGGCTCCCAGTTCCAGTCGCCATAGAGCTGGTACCATTGATAGCGCGTCTCGATCCGGTTCAGCACCCAGCGCACCCGCATCGAGGTCGGCGCGAGATCGGGGCCGAGGCCGATCACCTCGAACCCGGCCTCGGTGCCCTCGGGCACCACGGCGTCAAAAAGCGGCCGGATGCCGATCACCGCGGCCTCGGGCCGCACCGGCACGGTAAGGCTGCGCTCGACCGGACGGGCCGAGCCATCGGCCAGGCGCGCGATCACCTCCGCCTCCAGCGGCTGGCCGGCGGGATCGACCTCGGGCAGGCTCAGCGCCAGTTCGGCCTGCCCCGCGGCATCGGTGCGGGCCTCGCCGAAGGCGCTGCTCTGCGGCGCGAAATCGCTGTCATGGCGCCCGAAGCGGTAACCCGGCCAGCCGTCGATTGCGGGGGCCGCGCGCAGCGTCACCTGGCCCTCGATGGACAGGTCCGCCCCCGGCGCGCCGAAGAGATAGCGCGCGTCGATGCGCAAGCGCGGCGCGGCGCCCAAGCGCAGCGGCGTCTCCGCCAGGGCGAGGTCGAAATCGATGCGTTCGGGCAGGAAATCCTCGACCAGCACCGGCTGGCTGGCCAGCGCCGGCGCCTCGGGATCGCCGAAGATCTCGACACGCCAGGTGCCGCGCGGCGCGTCCTCGGCCACGCTGAGCGCGAAGACATGCCCGCCCGCCGGCGCATCCGCCGAGACCGCGCGCGCGTAGTCGACCCCGTCGGGGCGCTTCAGCACCGCGATCAGCGGCAGGCCGGGGATCGCCCGCGCCTCGGGATCGCGCGCCAGGGCGGTGGCGTGGATGGTCTCGCCGGCGCGATAGGCGCCGCGGTCGGTGGTCAGGAACACGTCCACCGGCCCGGCCGGCGCGCGCCCCTCAACGCCGCGATCCGACAGATCGAAGGCCGGCTCGGTGAGCGACAGGAAGCCGATGTCGCGCGCGCCCTGCTCGGCCAGCACCATCGCCGGCGCGGCGCCGCCGGTGCCGCGGATCAGGCCCGGCTCGAAAAGGGCATGGCCATCGGCATCGGTGACCGCCCGGCCCAGCACCGCATTGGCCCGCGACAGCAGCGTGACGTCGATCCCGTCCAGCGGCTCGGCATCGGAGAGGCGGCGCAGATCGACATGCAGCCCGTCCGTGCCCGACAGGGTGGACAGGCCCAGGTCCGACAGCACGAACCACTGGGTCGCGCCCGGATCCTCGTAGGGGTCGGCGCCCGGCACCCGCGCGCTCAGGGCGTAGATGCCGGGGGGCTGGCCGGCGAGCACATCTCCGAGCGGCAGGCGGGTGGTCATGTCGCGGTTCAGCTCGTTGCCGGTCTCGGCGCTGCCCGTCCAGATCTCCTCGGCGATCTCGGCGGCGAACTGCGCGTCCTGCCAGTGCGAGAGCGGCCG
>JAGRMU010000280.1:0-5889 GCA_020441165.1 Sedimentitalea sp. | reverse complement strand
CGCCGGTATTGACCGTCTCCACCGGCACCGCGGCATCGGCGGTCTTCGGCAACACGAAGCCGCGGCCGGGGAAGCGGACGGAGGGCGCGCGGTCGCGCACGTACTGGACGATCTCGACATCCTTGTGCAGTGCCTCGCCGCTCGCCGCCGGCAGACCGGCGCGGAAGGTCACGCGATAGCGCGACCCGTGGCGCACCCCGTCGATGCAGAGCTGCCTGCCCTCGGCCTGCACCACCAGCGACGGATCGGGCAGGCGCACGAAGCTCTCGTACTCGACCCCGGCCTTGACCAGCGGCTCGGAGAACTCGGCGCAAAGGCGCGGGGCGGCGGCATCGCTCTCGACGCTGGTGTCGACGATGCGGAACCCGAACTGCGCGATGGCCCGGTCGAGCGCCGCCGCGATATCCTCGCGGGGCTGCAGGGCGGCGGCGAGCCGCAGCGCCGGCACGGTCTCGGCCCCGCGCCCGGCGCGTTCCAGCGCCTGCGCGAGGGTCATCAGGGCCGCCGCGCGCCCGTCCTCTTCCTCGGCGCGCAGAAAGGCGTTGATCGCGGCCCCGGTGGCGCGCGCCTCGTAGCCGGCGCGCTCCTCGTCGTTCTCGCTGGGGATCGCCAGCAGGATCCGGGCGTACTCCGCCCAGAGATCGGCGCGATCGCTCAGCGACACGGCCACGCCGGTCCAGTTCAGCACCTCGGCCAGATCGTTCTCGGGCATCCGCGCGCGGGCCGCGTCGAGCGCCGCCTGCAGCGTGACGCCGCCCGCCGGGTGGCGCAGGCCGAGATCGCGGGCCAGGGCGGCGGCACGGCTCAGATCCTCGGCGCGCAGGAAGGCCAGGTCGGCGGCGCGGTCCTCGGCCAGGGCCATCACCTCGGGCGCGGTCGCGATCTTCTCCGCCGAGAGCGCGCCAACGTAGGGGGTGCGGGCGGTGACGCCGGCCTTGGGGAAACAGGCATTCTTGCGGGTGTTGAAGGTGAAGGCGGCGCAGGCCGGATCGACCGCGCAGGCCAGCACGCAGGCGGGCAGAGCGGTGTCGAATTGCGGGTCGAGATCCGAGCCGTAGAAATCCGTATCGCCCGTGGCCAGGAAGCGGAACTCGGGCACCGCACCCTGTGCCAGCGCGCCGAACGCCCCGAGAAACCAGACCAGAGCCGCCGTCAATACCATGTGCCGCATGCCGTTCTCCCTCGCTGGCCCGAGGGTGCCATGGCCGCCGAAGCCTTGGCAACGATTCCCCCGCGCCGGGTCGGCCTTAAGAACTTTTTCACCGAGTCGCCGGATGCTGCGGACGGTCGAACCGCCCGCCCGGGCCAGTCGCGGAGCCGCAGGCATGAGCCTTGCCAACAAACTCGCCGAGGAACGGCGCGCGCGCCTCGCGGCCGAGCGGTTGCTGGAGCTGAAGCAGGCCGAGCTGTCGGCGGCCAACCGCAAGCTTGGCCGGCACGCGCTGGCCTTGACCCGGCAGATTGGCGAGACCCAGGCAGAGGTGGCCACCGTCCGGGTCGAGAACGAGCGGGTGAAGTCCGATCTGCATGTCGCCAACGAGAAGATCGAGATCGCCGAGCGGCGGCTCTGGCACTCGATCCAGACCATCCAGGACGGGTTCGCCTTCTTCGACGCCGACAGCATCCTGATCGGCGCGAACACCGCCTATCTGAATGCCTTCGACGGGCTCGAGGAGGTCGCCCCCGGCGTTTCCTACCCGCGCATCCTGCAGATCATGACCGACGAGGGGCTGGTCAATACCGAACAGTATTCGCCCGACGCCTGGCGCGCGATGATGACCGACCGCTGGCTCTCGCCGAACCCCGAGCCGATCGTGATGCGGATGTGGAACGACCAGTACGTCAAGCTGATCGATTCGCGCGGCCATGGCGGCGACGTGGTCAGCCTGGCGCTGAACATCACCTCGACGGTGCGCTACGAGGCCAAGCTGAAGGAGGCCCGCAAGCGCGCCGAGGCGGCGAACCGCGCCAAATCCGCCTTCCTGGCCAACATGAGCCACGAGATCCGCACCCCGATGAACGGCGTCGTGGGCATGGCCGAGCTGCTCACCGACACCGATCTGGACGAGGAACAGCGCCTTTACGCCAATACCATCAAGAACTCGGGCGAGGCGTTGCTGGTCATCATCAACGACGTGCTCGACTACTCGAAGATCGAGGCCGACAAGCTGGTCCTGCATCCCGAGGAGTTCGACCTTGAGCGCTGCATCCACGAGGTGGTGATGCTGCTGCAGCCGACGGCGCGCGACAAGGGTCTGGCGATGCTGATCGACTATGACCTCTTCCTGCCGACCCGGTTCGTCGGCGATCCGGGCCGGTTTCGGCAGGTGATGACCAACCTCACCGGCAACGCGGTCAAGTTCACCAAGGCCGGGCATGTGCTGATCCGGGTCACCGGGGTGCCGGATGACAGCGGCGAGACCTGCGCGATCCACGTGACCATCGAGGATACCGGCATCGGTATCCCCGAGGACAAGATCGATCACATCTTCGGCGAGTTCAACCAGGTCGACGACGAGCGCAACCGCGAGTTCGAGGGCACCGGGCTGGGGCTGGCGATCTCGAAGCGGCTGATCGAGATGATGGGCGGCTCGGTCTGGGTCGAGAGCGAGGCCGGCAAGGGGTCGTGCTTCGGCTTCAAGGTGACGCTGCCCAAGGCCGCGGGCGCGGCGCCGGCCCTGCCGCGCCTGCCTGACGGGCTGCGCCACGTCATGGTGGTGGACGATCAACCGGCGAACCGCGAGATCCTGCAAAAGCAGATGGCGCAGCTGGGCCTGCGCGTGACCGGCTGCGCCTCGGGGGCCGAGGCGCTGGCGGCCCTCGACGCCAGCGTCGATCTGGTGCTCAGCGATCACAACATGCCCGAGATGGACGGGTTGGAGCTGGTCGAGGCGATCCGCGCGGGGCCGTTCCCGGAGGTGCCGTTCCTGCTGCTCAGCGGCAATCCCAGCTTCGCGCAGAGCGATCCGGCCTGGCGCCATGTCCAGGGCCTGCTGCAAAAGCCGATCCCGCGCAACGACCTCTTCGCCCGCCTCGCCGAGATCCACCCCCCGGCGCATGCACGCGCTGCGGTCCAGGCACCGACGCCGAGCAATGCCCCCGCCCCGTCTGCGCCTGGACCCGGACCCGAGACCGACCCGCAGGACCAGGCCCTGCCGGTCTTCTTCCACGCCCGTGCGCGTCCCGGCACCGCGCCGCGCGTGCCCGCGCCCTCGGCCGTTGACGCCCCACAAGTATCGCTGGCGGAGCCCACCCCGGAAGCGGCGCCCGTTGCCGCGCCCGCGCCCGAACCGCAACCGGCCCCCCCGGCCCCGACGCGCTCGGACCCGGAACCGGAATCGGCCGCCCGGGCCGACCCGGCGCCGCAGACAGGCGCACCTGAGGCGTCCGCCCCGGCTGCGAACGCGGCGCGACTGATGCGGGTGCTGGCCGCCGAGGACAACAAGACCAACCAGCTGGTGTTCCGCAAGATGGTCAAGGACCTGGCGATCGATCTGCGCTTTGCCAATAACGGGCTGGAGGCGGTCGAGGCCTTCGCGGAGTTCCGCCCCGACATGATCTTCATGGACATCTCGATGCCGAAGATGGATGGCAAGGAAGCCACCGGCGAGATTCGCAAGCTCGAGGCGGCCACGGGCGGCCATGTGCCGATCGTCGCCCTGACCGCCCATGCCATGGGCGGCGATGCCGACGACATCCTCGCCGCGGGGCTCGATCACTACATGACCAAGCCGTTGCGCAAGGTGCTGATCCACGAACAGGTGGCCCGGCATTGCCCGGCGGGCGCCCGGCGGGCCGTTCCCGACAGCGCATGACCAAGCCTCGGACCGCGCGCGCCTCCGGGTTTCTTCGTGGGTCAAATTCTCAAATCTTCCGCCGCAGAACAGGCACCACGTCGGCGCAAGGGTCCGCGACCCCTCTCGCCTCAGGGCTGCCCGGTGCGCGTGAAGACCGGCCGGCCCGGCTCCGAAAGGTCCGCACGATACCCATAGCCGCCGCTGTCGAAGCCGGTCAGCGCCGCGGGATCGGTCAGCCGGTTCTGGACGATGAACCGGGCCATCGCGCCGCGCGCCCGCTTGGCATGGAAGCTGACGATGCGCGGCGCGCCGCCGGTCTCTTCCATGAAGACCGGGGTGACCACGCGCAGCTTCAGCGCCGCGGCCGGCACCGCGCCGAAATACTCCTGGCTGGCGCAGTTCACCAGAACGTCCGTTCCCAGCGCCGCGCCTTGCGCGTTCAGCGCCCTGGCCAGCCGGTCGCCCCAGTAGTCATAAAGAGAAGCCCCGCGCCGGGTTTTCAGCCGGCTGCCCATTTCCAGCCGGTAGGGCTGGATCGCGTCGCGCGGGCGCAGCAGGCCATAGAGGCCGGAAAGGATGCGCAGATGCTCTTGCGCCCAGTCCAGCTCCTCCGCATCGAGCGAGGCCGCCTCGAGACCCAGGTAGGTATCGCCCGCGAAGGCCAGCGCGGCCGGGCGCGTGGCCTCGACCTCGGGCGCATCCGCGAAGGCGCGGAACCGGTCGCGGTTGAGGCGCGCGAGGTCCGGGCTGATATCCATCAGCCCCCTGAGCTCCTTCAGCGTGAGATTACGCGCGGTCCGGGCCAGGCGCGCCGCATCGGCTGCAAAGGCAGGCTCGGTCGCGGCGAGCTCGCGTTCCGTCCAGTCCAGCCGCTTGGCCGGAGAGATCACCACCAGCATCCCGTCCCCCGTGATATCCTGCAGGCGATCTAGCCCGCGCGGCGCAGAACGTCCAGAAACGCGTCCCCGAAGCGCTCGGCGCGTTTGGCGCCGAGGAGCCGCTCCATCGCCTGGCTGTCGCGCGGCCGCAGCTGCGCCACCCTGGCCAGCTGCGCGGCCGAGCAGCTCACCGGCTTGTCGGTACCCTGCGCGCCGCGCGCCAGCGCCGCCTGCGCCTCCATCAGCTGGTCATAAAGCGATCCGGCCGCGCCTCCGGCCAGCTTGCGCCGCGCCGGGTGCAGCGGCAGGGCCTCGTCCGCGATCACCTCGAGAAAGAGCGCGCCGTAGCGCTCCAGCTTCTTGGCGCCGACCCCGTTCACCCGCGCCATCGCATCGAGGCTCGCGGGCCGCAGCTCGGCCATCTCGATCAGGGTGCGGTCGGGAAAGATCACGTAGGCCGGCACCTTCGCCGCCTCGGCCAGCGCCCGCCGCTTCGCCTTCAGCGCCGCGAGCAGCGGCGCGTCCTCCTCCGAGACCAGCGCCCTGGCCTCGGGGCGCCGGTCGGGGGTGCGGATCGCATCGAGCCGCAGGGTGATCCCGGCCTCGCCGCGCAGGATCGGTCGCGCCGCCTCGGTCATCCGCAGCGCGCCGTGGCGCTCGGGGTCGGGGCGCACCAGGTCATGGCCCATCATCTGCCGGAACACCGCCTGCCACTGGCGGCGGTCATACTCGCCGCCGACCCCGAAGGTCGGCAGCCGGTCATGTCCGCGCGCGCGGATCTTGTCGGTAAGGGTACCGGTCAGGATGTCGATCAGGTGCCCGGCGCCGAACCATTCCTCGGTGCGCAGGATCGCCGACAGCGCCTTGCGCACGGCGGTGGTGCCGTCGAAGAGCTCGGGCGGCGTGTCGCAGAGATCGCAATTGCCGCAGGGGGACGCGTCTTCGCCGAAATAGCCGAGCAGCGCCTTGCGGCGGCAGTCCAGCGCCTCGGCGAGGCCCAGCAGCGCGTTGAGCCGGCCGTGATCGGCGCCGCGCCGCTCGGGCGGGGCCAGCCCCTCGTCGATCTGGGTCCGGCGCAGGCGGATGTCGTCGGGGCCATAGAGGGTCAGCGTCTCGGCCGGCGCCCCGTCCCGCCCGGCGCGGCCGATCTCCAGGGAATAGGCCTCGATGCTTTTCGGCAGGTCGGCATGGGCGACCCAGCGGATGTCGGACTT
>JAGRMU010000279.1 GCA_020441165.1 Sedimentitalea sp. | reverse complement strand
TCGAGCGCGCCGGCAAGGACTGGTCGGCCGCCGAGGAGGCCGCGTTCAAGCAGCCGACCATCGACATGTTCGAGCGCCAGTCGCATCCGCTTTATGCCAGCGCCCGGCTCTGGGACGACGGGATCATCGACCCGCGCAAGTCGCGCGACGTGCTGGCCCTGTCGCTGAGCGCCGCGCTGAACGCGCCGATCGAGGACACGCGCTTCGGCGTGTTCCGGATGTGATCTTCCTCTTGCCGAAAACACTATCGGGGGTGCGGGGGCAGACAGCCCCCGCCTCCGGCGATGCGCACAAGGACCGAGCCGATGTTTGACACCATCCTGATCGCCAATCGCGGCGAAATCGCCTGCCGGGTGATGGAAACCGCCCGGACCATGGGGGTGCGCTGCGTTGCGGTCCATTCCGACGCCGACGCGGGCGCCAAGCACGTGCAGATGGCGGACCTGGCGGTGCGGATCGGCGGGCCGGCGCCCGCCGACAGCTACCTGCGCGGCGACGTGATCATCGAGGCCGCGCTCGACAGCGGCGCGCAGGCGATCCATCCCGGCTACGGGTTTCTCTCCGAGAATCCCGATTTCGTCGATCTGGTCGAGGCGGCGGGGCTGGTCTTCATCGGCCCCTCGGGCGACGCGATCCGGGCGATGGGGCTCAAGGACGCGGCCAAGGCGCTGATGGAAAAGGCCGGGGTGCCGGTGGTGCCCGGCTATCACGGCTCCAACCAGGATCCCGAGCATCTGGCCGGGGCGGCCGACACCATCGGCTATCCGGTGCTGATCAAGGCGGTGGCCGGCGGCGGCGGCAAGGGCATGCGCCTGGTCGAGAAACCGTCCGATTTCGCAGCGGCGCTGGACAGCGCCCGCAGCGAGGCGCGCACCGCCTTCGGCAACACCGACGTGCTGGTCGAGAAATACGTCGCCAAGCCGCGCCATATCGAGGTGCAGGTCTTCGGCGACGGCACCCATGCGGTGCATCTCTTCGAGCGCGACTGCTCGCTGCAGCGCCG
>JAGRMU010000278.1 GCA_020441165.1 Sedimentitalea sp. | reverse complement strand
TCTGCTTCTCCCCCGCGCTGATCGCAACCAGGGACGACATCGACCGGATCACCGAGACCGTGGACGTCGCCCTGACTCGCGTCTTCGGCTGACACACTCCGCCGCCTCCGGGCTTTCGACGGGAGGCGGCGCGATACCGGCAGGGGCGCCGGTCAGTGGCCGCCGCCGCCAAACCCCGCGCCCGCGGCGAGCGCGAGCCAGACCTTGATCCGCAACAGGACCGCCTTGAGCGCGCCCAGTGCCTCGATGCCATGGGCCAACACGCCGCCTTCCATCGGTCCGGTAACGTGGGTTGTGTAGGTCTGCACGATGCAACTGGTCCCATCGACCAGAAGCGCCACGTGTTCGGGGTATTCCATCTTGAAATAAACCACGGCTTCGCCGCCGCGTTCGAATTCCTGCGGGTCGATCAGGCGGCCGGTCGCAGAGAGCTGCCCCGCAGCGATGGCATTCTGGATCCGCTCGACGCGGGCCGGCAAGACCGTATTCTCCATCGAGACGTTGAGGCTGCTTTCGCAGGCGATCTCGGCCGCCATGCCGACATGCAGGATCGCCAGCGCCGCCTGCGAGAAGCCGCCCACGACCAGCAACGGCTCGTCAGCGTTGCGGTCGGGCACGATCACCATGGCCGGCCGGACCACGGTCTGCGCCGCGCGCGCCCCTTCCGTCAGCGTGACCTGCTCGACCAGGCCCGAAACCCGCGAACGGATCACTGTCTTTTCAAGCTCCACCCGGGCCTGCTCGAGCTCGGCCAACGCACTTTCACGATGCGCGGGCAGAACCAGTTCAAGCTCGGCCGTGGCAGCGTCGATCTGCGATTGCGCGACGGCCACATCGGCGGCTTTGGACGCGGCCTCGCTGATCGCGGTTTGCAGTTCGTTTTCGCGGAATGCGGCAGAGCCGCTGTCGCGCAGTCTCTCCTGGTCGGAAAGACGCTCCCTGGCGCGGGTCAACTGTGCGTTGGCCCGGTCAAGCGCGGCCCACGCAGACGAGACTGCCGCCTCGGTAGAGGCGACGGTGGCGTCGACCTCCGCAAGATGACTTTCTGCCAGAACGAGCGCGGCCTTCTGGCGCTTGTCGTCGATGCGGAAAAGCACGTCGCCGGGTGCCACACGTTGATTGGCCCGCACGGCGACTTCGGTCACATCTCCGGCCGTTTCCGCAACAACCGGGACCGTGCGGAACGGGACGAAGGCGGTATAGGATTTCGGATGGTAGTAGAACACCGCGAAGAAAACGATGAGGGCCAGCACCAGCCATGCAAAAAGGGACAGGTGCACGTTATAGAGCGTCACCGGTATGCCCTTCCAGCGCAGGTACATGACGTGCAGGACAAACGGGACGGAGGTGATCATCAACTCGATCATTTTTGGCCCCCGTCACCAAGCGCGTGGGCATCGTGTTTCGATCGGTCCGAATCAGGCCGGCTCGCATTGTGTTGCGCGCCCTCCTCTTTCGGTTCGGCCGTCCGGCCACCCGGATCGCCGCCGGGCACAGCATCGTGACCCGCGCGATCCTCGGCAGCGTGTGACCAAAGCATGAAGTCCCGGGCCGCTGCCGCCGCGATCAGCGCCAATGGCAGCAGCATGCTGAAATGCGATAGCGGCGGGAACACCTCGTAGGCAAGCGCGATCATCAACAGCGTCGGCACTGTTGTTCGCAACGGCGTCTCCGCGCTGCGGTGCTCGGCAAAGCGGTCAAATCGCGCATAGAGGTGTATGACGCACAGGACGAGAAACAGGAAAAACACGAGGCCGACATACGAAAACGTGTCAGTCGCGCCGGGCGCGGTCCACCAGACGGGCGCCGGACTCTCGGCTAAATGATCGGTCAACGGGTTCTGATCCTCTTTGGTCTATGGACCGTCCGGTTCATCCGCGCACGGCAAACTGGTCGTGAAATCACTGTTCCATAGCACAGCGTCTGCCATACGGCATGTCACGGTTGTCTTAACGCCACGATATGTCCCGAACGGATTTTGTCAAAGTCAAGTTTGCCGCCGCTCGGAGCGAAAGTCTAACGCGCGGCTTGCCCGGCAGCCCCTTGGGACAGACCTTTGCCCGTCTGCCCGGGGATCGTGACGGCGCGCCCTCCCGGCCTCGAAGCGATCATTCGGTTACCCCGGCAGAAGGGATGAAGTTCGCGCGCGAGATCGATGGCGCATTGATGCCGAGGACCTACACCATCTGGAACAGCACCCCCGCCAGGATCGCTCCGGTCACCCCCAGCCCCAGGTAGAGCGCGAAGACGCGCGGTTGCACCAGCGCCCAGACCGCGGCCATCGCGGGGATCGAGCTGACCGCGCCGGCGACCATGAAGGCCATGGCGGCGCCGGGGCTCATGCCCTGCTCGATCAGCCCGGACAGCAGCGGCGGCGCCACGTAGCTGTTGAGATAGGCCGGCATCCCGACCAGGGCCGCCGTGGCGATGGGCAGGATACCGGTGCCGCCCACCACCCCGGCGATCAGGTCGGCGGGCACGTAATGGACCAGCAGCGCCTCGAGCACATAGGCCAGCGTCAGCCACTTGATCAGGAACAGCGCGTTCTGCCCGAACTCGGCGCGGAACTGGGCGCGGCGCGGCGCCTCCGTCCAGAACCGCCAATGCGGGGTGCCGTCCAGTTTCGGCCCGCAGCCGCAGCCCTTGCGCTGATAGGCCTTCAGCGGGTTGGCGAAGGCGCCGCCGCGCATCAGCGCGCGCGTGACGAAGCCGCCGAAAAGGCCGAGGCCCACCGCCGCCAAGGCCTTGCCGATGGCGAAGGGCCAGCCGAGCGCTCCGGCGGTGATCAGCAGCGTCGGCGGGTCGATCAGCGGCGAGGCCAGCCAGAAGGCCATCACCGCCGAAAGCGGCGCCCCCAGCGCCAGCAGCCCGGCGATGAACGGGATCACCTGGCACGAGCAGAAGGGCGCCAGCCCGCCGATCAGCGCCGCGGCGACGATCATCCGCGTCTCGCGCCCCTCGAAGGCGCGCGACACCATCACCTCGGCGCCGGTCGCCTTGAGATAGGCCAGCAGCAGCACCGCCACCGCGATATAGGGCAGGGTGCGCCCCAGCGCCCGCAGCGCGAACTCCACCGTCGGCAGCAATTGCCCGGGATCCAGCACCGCCACCGCCAGCAGCACCAGCGCGATCGCCGCCCAGGGCGTCTTGAGATAATCGCCCAAGGGTCGCGCGGGGCGCCCGCGGCCTTGCGTCGTGTCAGCCATCCGTTCCTGCCTTTCCGCGCGAATCCGCGCAACAGTCATCGAGAATGAAATCCGCCAGCGATCGCAGCGCGTCGAAACAGGCACGGTTCAGCACCGTGCGCCCCTGCCGCTCCTGCACGATCACCCCGCCCGCCGCGAGCGTCCTGAGGTGATGCGCCAGGGTCGAGGGGGCGAGGCCGGTGCGCGCCTGGATCTCGCCGACGGAGAGGCCCGGCGCCCCGGCCCGCACCAGCGTCCTGAGCACGCGCAACCGCGCCTCCGATCCCATGGCGGCAAAGCCGCGCGCCGCGTCATCCCACATGCCTCGACCCTTATAACCAATAAACTGGTTATATCGATTCCATGCGCGCCGTCAATCGGGTTTTGATCCGCTATAAGTCCAGTTTGCACGCCGCCTAGGTCCATCCTATCCTGCATCCCATGACGATCTCGGTGGAAACCTTCTTTCTCAATCCCGACGCGCAGGGCACGCTGCAGGCGCAGATCCAGCAGATGATCGCCGAGGGCATCCTGTCGGGCCGTTTCCACCGGCGCGAAAAGCTGCCCTCGACCCGCAAGCTGGCCCGGCACCTGGGGATCAGCCGGATCACCGTGACGCTGGCCTATACCGAGCTGCAGGCCAACGACTACCTCACCTCGCAGGGGCGCTCGGGCTTTTTCGTCTCGGACAACGCCCCGGTGCCGCCGCTCTACACCCCGCCGCAGCGCAGCGCCGACCGTGTCGACTGGACCCGCGCCATCGCCCGCAGCTTCACCGGCGGCGACACGCCTGAGAAGCCGCGCGACTGGCAGCAGTACCGCTACCCGTTCATCTACGGGCAGGCCGATCCGACCCTGTTCGACCATTCCAACTGGCGGCTCTGCGCGGTGCGCGCCCTGGGGCAGAAGGATTTTTCCTCGCTGACCGCCGACTATTTCGACCAGGACGACCCGCTTCTGGTCGAGTTCATCGCCCGCCACACCCTGCCCCGGCGCGGGATCACCGCCCGCCCCGACGAGATCCTGATCACGCTGGGCGCGCAGAACGCGCTCTGGCTGGCGGCGCAGGTGCTGCTGACCCCCCGGCGCAAGGCGGCGATCGAGGATCCGTGCTACTATTCCCTGCGCGATCTGCTGGCCCATACGCGCTGCCAGCTGGCGCCGCTGCGGGTCGATGCCGACGGGCTGCCGCCGCAGGCGATCCCGCACGGCACCGACGTGATCTTCACCACCCCCAGCCATCAGAGCCCGACCACCGCCACCATGCCGCTGGCCCGCCGCCGCGCCCTTCTCGACCGGGCGCAGGCGCTGGACGCGATGATCATCGAGGACGATTACGAGTTCGAGATGTCATTCCTCGCCGCTCCCTCGCCGGCGCTGAAGTCGCTCGACCGCGACGGGCGGGTGATCTACGTGGGCAGCTTCTCGAAATCGCTCTTCCCGGGGCTGCGGCTGGGCTACATGGTCGGCTCCGAGCCCTTCATCCG
>JAGRMU010000277.1 GCA_020441165.1 Sedimentitalea sp. | reverse complement strand
CGGACGCCACGCTCTACGGCCCCGGTCCCGCCGAGATCTGGAAGGCGCTTTACGACCGCTTCGGGTTGGATTTCGAGGCCAGCCTCGATCCCAGCCGGCCGGACTGGCACTGGTGGCGCTATCTCTACTTCAATGCCGGCTTCTTCTTTCACGCCTGCCCGCGCCGGTTCGGCCAGCGCTTTCTGGACTATGCGCTGTCGATCCGCGACGATCCGCCCCCCGAGCTGGCCTGCCAGCGCCTCGATCCCTGGCTCGACCAGGTGGCGCTGCCGCTGGTGATCCATTCCTTCGGCGGCGGGCGCGACGCGCTGCCCGAGGGGTTGCTGGACGGGTCGGTCAGCTGCCACTACCGGATGTTTCCGCTGCTCTATGCCCGCGAGAGCGACGCGGTGATCGCCCATCTCGAGACGGTCGCCGCCCCGAACTGGATCAAGAAGGTGCTCAAGAAACACGAGCCGATCCGACGCATGGTCTACCAGGGGCGCGGCGCCGAGGTGCGCGCGCTCTTCGACCAGGGCGCCCTGCCCGTGCGCGAACAGGCAATCCGCAACCAGATCCGCGCGGCGGGTCTGTGGATGCGCTAGGGCCGCCCCGCGAGAGGCGGCCCCGTCCCTGTGCAAGCCGGTTCAGGCCGCCGCGGCGACCGGGCGTTCGAGCAGCGTGTAGGTGGTGATCACCTCGTCCTGCACCTGGGCGCGCTGGATCTTGCCGGCGCCGTCGCGCTTGCTCTGCGCGCCTGCCGCGCGCTTGATCAGCCGGCCAAGCTGCTGGTTCAGCGGCACCCTGGCGCGGGCATTGGCGCGGGGCCGGGCCGGATCGATTGCCACCGCCTGCTCGTAGAGCGCGGCGAAATCGGGATCCTGCGAGGCCTCGCGCATCACCGTCAGGATGAAATGCTCGTCGAAGCCGCCATTGCCGTCGATCTTGCGGGCCAGCGCCACGGCACGGTCGAGAACCTCGCGCCGGGCGCGCAGCCGGGCTGCCATCGCGTCCCCTTCGGGGGCGGCGTCGATGACATGGGCCTCGATCACCTTCTGCAAATAGGGCGCGACGTCCATGCCGGCCTCGCGGGCGCTGGCGGCGATGAACTTGCGCACGTCGGTGTCGAGAATCACCGTGATCTTGTTGGCGGCGGCGATCGCCTCGATGCGCTGCTTGCGCTTGGCGGACAGATCGCCCGCTTTCGCCTTCCCGGGTTTGCGGTCGGATTTGGTCGGTTTGGCCATCGTCGTCTCCTGACGTTAACATAGGTTTCATGTATGCTGAAAACCGGTGCCTGTCAACATAGAGAGTCACTATGCGGAGAAGCCGCGCGGACAGTTGTCAGCGCGCCGCCGATCGCCTAGCACTGTGGGCAACCGATAAAACGAGGGAGACGACCCATGACCGACGGCCCCACCTATGGCTTCGACACGCTGCAGATCCATGCCGGCGCCCGCCCCGACCCGGCGACCGGCGCGCGGCAGACGCCGATCTACCAGACCACGGCCTACGTATTCCGCGACGCCGATCAGGCCGCGGCGCTCTTCAATCTGCAGGAGGTCGGGTACATCTATTCGCGCCTGACCAACCCGACCATCGCGGTGCTGCAAGAGCGCATCGCCACGCTCGAGGGCGGGGTCGGCGCGGTCTGCTGCTCGTCGGGCCATGCGGCGCAGATCATGGCGCTGTTCCCGCTGATGGCCCCGGGCCGCAACGTCGTCGCCTCGACCCGGCTCTATGGCGGCACGGTCACGCAGCTCAACCAGACCATCAAGCGCTTCGGCTGGTCGGCGAAGATGGTCGATTTCGACGATCTGGACGCGGTCAGGGCGGCCATCGACGAGGACACTCGCGCGATCTTCTGCGAATCGATCGCCAACCCGGGCGGCTACATCACCGATCTCGACGCCATCGCGAAGGTCGCCGACGCCGCGGGCCTGCCGCTGATCGTCGACAACACCAGCGCCACCCCCTATCTGTGCCGGCCCATCGAACACGGCGCGACGCTGGTGGTGCACTCGACCACCAAGTACCTGACCGGCAACGGCACCGTCACCGGCGGCGCGATCGTCGATTCGGGTCGCTTTGACTGGACCGCGTCGGGCAAGTTCCCGTCGCTGTCCGAACCCGAACCCGCCTATCACGGGCTGAAGTTCCACGAGACCTTCGGCCCGCTGGCCTTCACCTTCCACGGCATCGCCATCGGCCTGCGCGATCTGGGCATGACGATGAACCCGCAGGGCGCCCATTACACCCTGATGGGCATCGAAACCCTGTCGCTGCGCATGCAGCGCCATGTCGAGAACGCCCAGAAAGTCGCCGCCTGGCTTGAAGCCGACCCAAGGGTCGATCACGTCACCTATGCCGGGCTGGAAAGTTCGCCCTATTACGAGCGGGTGCAGAAGTTCTATCCCAAAGGTGCCGGCGCGCTGTTCACCGTCGCCGTCAAGGGCGGCTATGACGCCTGCGTCAGGTTGGTCAACACGCTCGAGATCTTCAGCCATGTCGCCAACCTCGGCGATACACGGTCGCTGATCATCCACCCGGCCTCGACCACCCACCGCCAGCTCAGCCCCGAGCAGCAGAAAGCATCCGGTTCAGGGCCCAACATGGTGCGGATCTCGATCGGGATCGAGGATGCCGACGACCTGATCCGCGATCTTGATCAGGCCCTGGCCAAGGCCACCGCCTGACCTGACCGATCACCGGCGAAGCCGCCCTTCGGGGCGGCTTCGTCATTCCCGGGCGGGGCCGAACGGGTGCCAGTGCAACCTGTCGCCGGGTGCGACCCGGTCACAATCGGCCGCGACCATGGCCAGCCCGTCGGCACCGGACAGCGGCAGCAGCGTGGCCGAAACGCTGCGCCCCAGGCGCTGCAACACCGGCACCCCGTTGTCGTCATAACCGTCGAGGCGCACCGGAAACACCTCGGCCCGGCCGGGGCTGCGGGCCCAGTCAAAGCCGGACCGCGCCGGCACGGTGGCGAACTGCGGCGGGTTCTGGCCGCTCAGCCGGGCGATCTGGGGGCCGGCGAACAGGTGAAACCCGACATGGACAGCAAAGGGATTGCCCGGCAGGCCGGTGAACACCGCAGCGCCAAAGCGCCCGAACAC
>JAGRMU010000276.1:1667-2057 GCA_020441165.1 Sedimentitalea sp. | reverse complement strand
GCGAGGAACACCTCCATCATGCCGGGCGAGGTCTCGGCGCGGATCGCGCGCACCAGATCGGCGCCGGCGGCGCTGATCGCGGCCCGGTCCTTTGGCCTGAGCTTGGCCTCGTCGATGAGCCGGGCCAGAACCGCCTGTTCGTCGGCATAGGTTTCGGCGTCGATCTCGGCGGGCAGGAAAGGGGCGGGCATCTGCGACATGTGATCCTCCAGTCGTTCCGGGAAATATAGCGTCGATTGCGCGGGACAATCGCCCGAAAATGCGACAGCATCGGGCCAACAGATCGAATGGAGGCCCTCAAACGATGCAAAACGATCATTCCGATCTGGACCGATTCGACCGGGCCATCCTCAACGTGCTCTCCGAGGACGGGCGGATCAGCATCGCCGA
>JAGRMU010000276.1:1264-1559 GCA_020441165.1 Sedimentitalea sp. | reverse complement strand
CTCGGCCTCGATCACGTGGCCTTCGTCGAGGTGCGCCTCAACGACACCCGCGAGGCGGCGCTGGCGGCGTTCAACGCGGCCGTGGCCAGGATCGGCGAGATCGAGCAGGCGCATCTGATCGCCGGCAATTTCGACTACCTGATGAAGATCCGCACCCGCTCGATGACCGAGTACCGGGCGGTGCTGGCCGAGAAGATCTCGACCCTGCCGCATGTGGCCAACACCTCGACCTACGTGGCGATGCAGGCGGTCAAGGAGGACGGATCGCTGGGCCCGCTCGACAATGTGACTTGAC
>JAGRMU010000276.1:341-1187 GCA_020441165.1 Sedimentitalea sp. | reverse complement strand
CGCGCCGAGGAGTGCCCGGCGCCGCCCGACCATGGCGCGCGCATCGACGCGCTGCTCGCCGAGGCGCGGGAGGCGCCGACCGAGGGCGCCGCCCGCGAGATCGCGGGCCGGATGTGGGAGCTTTGGGCCGAGGCGCCGAACGAGCAGGCGCAGGCGGTGCTCGACCGCGGCATGACGCGGCGCAGCGGCTATGACCTGGCCGGGGCGCTGGCGGAGTTCGACCGGCTGGTGGCCTATTGCCCGGACTATGCCGAGGGCTACAACCAGCGCGCCTTCGTCAACTACCTGCGCCAGGATTTCGCCGCCGCCCTGGTCGACCTGGACCGCACGATCGCGCTGTCGCCGAACCACGTGGCGGCGCTGAGCGGCCGGGCGCTGTCCCTGCTGGGGCTGGGCCGGACCGACGAGGCGCGCGCCGCCCTGGCGCAGGCGCTGGCGCTGAACCCCTGGCTGCCCGAACGCGGCCTCGCCGCACCGGGCGGCCCGCTGGCGCCGACAGGGCAGGACATCTGACCGGCGGGCCCACGACGCGCCGTTTGGGACTCACCACTCGTTTTGTCCCTCCGGGGCGCAGCCCCGGATCGCGCCCGACCCCCACCCTCGGGCCGGGCGCGATCCTTCGTGCAGGGCGAAGTGCTTACCTTTATCTCATCACGCTCTTGAGGTGCAAAGTCGCCCGCCGGATTGTGTCACGGCCCCAAACCGGGCAAGAAGACGCAGGCGCCGCGGACGTGGCGGAATCGGTAGACGCTGGGGTCTTAAACACCCTTTCCTATGGAGTACGGGTTCGAGTCCCGTCGTCCGCACCAGCGCTTGAGACCCTTGCGCGGCGCAGGCCGCTCAGCG
>JAGRMU010000276.1:0-170 GCA_020441165.1 Sedimentitalea sp. | reverse complement strand
CCGGCCTCGGGGTTCCAGTGCTCGTTGGCGCCGCCGGGAAAGGCGATCTCGTAGGGGCTCATCGAGGCGTCGCCGACGAAGATGCACTTGTAGTCGGGCCCGTAGGTGCGCAGCAGCTCGTGGGTCGGGGTCTGGGCGTCCCAGCGGCGGCGGTTGTCGCGCCAGACGCC
>JAGRMU010000275.1 GCA_020441165.1 Sedimentitalea sp. | reverse complement strand
GCGAGGAGATCGCGGTGCGCGCCGACGGAACCCCGGTCAATCGCCGCCAGATCGAACGGGTGCGCACCAAGCTCGGCATGGTCTTCCAGGCCTTCAATCTCTGGACCCACCGGACCCTGCTGGAGAACGTCATCGAGGTGCCGGTGCATGTGCTGAAGGTGCCCCGCGCTCAGGCCATCGCCCGCGCCGAGGAGTTGCTGGCCCGGGTCGGCCTTTCGGACAAGGCGGGCACCTATCCGGCGTTCCTGTCGGGCGGCCAGCAGCAGCGCGCCGCCATCGCCCGGGCGCTGGCCATCGACCCGGCGGTGATGCTCTTCGACGAGCCGACCAGCGCGCTCGATCCGGAACTGGTGGGCGAGGTGCTGTCGGTGATCGGCGATCTGGCCGCCGAGGGCCGCACCATGCTGCTGGTCACCCACGAGATGAAATTCGCCCGCGAGGTGGCCAGCCACGTGGTCTATCTCTACCAGGGCCGGATCGAGGAGGAAGGCCCGCCCGACGCGGTCTTCGGTGCGCCCAGGTCCGAGCGGCTCAAGCAATTCCTGAAAACGGTCGCCTGACGGCCGGACCCCAACCCACCAGAAACCAACAGAGAGGACGTCCCATGAAACCCACCCACCTGATCGCCGCCGGCATCGCCGCGCTGGCCCTCGCCGCCGGCGCCGCAAGTGCCGAGCCGGTCAAGATCGGCATCGCCGCCGAGCCCTACCCGCCTTTTGCCTCGCCCGACTCCGCCGGCAACTGGGTCGGCTGGGAGATCGAGATCATCGAGGCGGTCTGCGCTGCCGCCGAGCTCGACTGCGAGATCACGCCCGTCGCCTGGGACGGCATCATCCCGTCGCTGACCGGCCAGCAGATCGACGCGATCATGGCCTCGATGTCGATCACCGAGGACCGGATGCAGACCATCGACTTCTCCGATCCCTATTACAACACGCCCACCGTGATCGTCGCCGACAAGTCCTCGGACATCACCCCGACCCCGGAGGGGCTGGCGGGCAAGATCCTCGGCATCCAGGCCTCGACCATCCACCAGGCCTATGCCCAGAAGTATTTCGAGGGCGCGACCGAGCTGCGCACCTACCAGACCCAGGACGAGGCCAACCAGGACCTGGTCGCGGGACGCATCGATGCCACCCAGGCCGACAGCATCGCCATGGCCGATTTCGTCGCCAGCGACTCCGGCGCCTGCTGCGAGATCAAGGGCGCGGTGGCCGATGACCCGGTGATCCTGGGCAAGGGCGTCGGTGCGGGCGTGCGCAAGGGTGACGACGCGCTGCGCGAAAGCCTGAACGCGGGCATCGCCGCGATCCTCGCCGATGGCACCCACGAGGCGATCACCGCCAAGTATTTCACCGAGAGCATCTTCAACCAGTAAGCCCGCAAGGTGGAGCACCTTGCCGAAGCGCTCGGCCTGACCCAGACGCTTGAACTGCTGTCCCTCTCCCCTCCCGGCTGGGGGGGGAACCTGCTGCGCGGGCTGGCCAATTCGCTCAAGATCGCCTTCGGCGCCTTTGGCTTCGGGCTGGTCCTGGGGCTCTTGGGCGCCTCGGGCAAGCTCTACGGCGGGCCGGTCCTGCGCGACCTGCTGGCGATCTACACCACGGTGGTGCGGGCGGTGCCGGAACTGGTGCTGATCCTGATCCTCTATTACGTCGGCACGGATCTCATCAACCAGGCCGCCGCGGCGATGGGCTATGGCCGGGTCGAGATCAGCGGCGTGGCGGCGGGGATCTGGGTGCTGGGCGTGGTGCAGGGCGCCTATGCCACCGAGATCCTGCGCGGCGCGATCCTGGCGGTGCCGCCCGGGCAGATCGAGGCGGCGCGCGCCTTCGGGATGCCGCCGCTGATGACCATGCGCCGGGTGACCATCCCCGCGATGCTGTCCTTCGCCCTGCCCGGCCTCGCCAACCTGTGGCTGATCGCCACCAAGGACACCGCCCTGCTGGCCATCGTCGGCTTCAGCGAGCTCACGCTCGAGACCAAGCAGGCGGCCAGCAGCACCCGGGCCTATTTCACCTTCTTCCTCAGCGCCGGCGCGCTCTACCTGATCGTCACCCTCTTCTCGGCGGCCGCCTTCCGGCGGCTCGAGGGCTGGGCGCGCAAGGGCCAGCCCTCGCTGAAACGGGGCACCACATGACCGCCCTGCGCGCCTTCCTGTTGCCCCACCGGGTGGTGATGATCGCCGTCGCCCTGGGGCTGGTGGTCTGGGCGGCGGTCGCGATGCGCTGGGACTGGATCCCGAAATACGCCGACCTGGCGCTGCTGGGCATCTGGCGCACGATCTGGATCCTGGTGGTTTCGGTGATCCTCGGCTTCCTGCTCGCGGTCCCGCTGGGCCTCGCCCAGGCGGTCGGCCCCTGGTATCTCTCGGCCCCGGCGCGCGGCTTCTGCACGATCATCCGCGGCACCCCGCTGCTGCTGCAGATCTGGCTGCTCTATTACGGGCTCGGGTCGCTCTTCCCGCAATTCCCCTGGATCCGCGAGAGCGAGCTCTGGCCCTATCTGCGCCAGGCCTGGCCCTACGCGATCCTGGCGCTCACGCTCTCCTATGCGGGCTACGAGGGCGAGGTGCTGCGCGGCGCCTTCGCCGGCGTGCCCAAGGGCCAGATCGAAACCGCCCAGGCCTTCGGCATGCCGCGCTTCACCACCTTCCGGCGGATCTGGTTCCCGCAAGCGATCCAGAGCGTGCTGCCGACGCTGGCGGGCGAGACCATCCTGCAACTGAAGGCGACGCCGCTGGTCGCCTCGATCACCATCGTCGAGATCTACGCGGTGGCGAGCCGCGTGCGTCAGGACACGTTCATCGTCTACGAGCCGCTGCTGCTGCTGGCGGTGATCTACATGATCATCGCCGGGGCGATCACCCTGCTGTTCCGCTGGCTCGAAAGCCGGGTGCCGGTCAAGAGCCGCTAGGCCGACGCCCGACCCGGGACCGGCCCGGCGCCGATCCCGGATCGCCGGTCAGGTCCGCGCCCTCTCGAAGGCCTTCCAGGCCGCCTCGAAGGCGGCGAAATCGAAGCCGGGCCCGCGGGCGGGATCGAGGACCAGCCGCTCGGTCTCCTGCATCCGGCGCAGGGCATCGCCGAGGGCGGGGATCACCTCCTCGGGCACCACCACCGCGCCGTGGCGGTCGGCATGGACCAGATCGCCGGGCGCGATGCGCAGCCCGAAGACCGTGACGGGCGTATTCAGGGCGGTGACATGGACGAACCCATGGCTCGGCCCGAGCGAGCCGGCCACCACCGGGAAGCCCGCCGCCAGATCGCCCAGATCGCGCATCACCCCGTTGGTCAGCGCGCCGGACATGCCGAAGCCCTTGTGGATCGTGGTGTTCACCTCGCCCCAATAGGCGCCGATGCAGTCGGGGAAGTCCTCGTCCTCGATCACCGCGACCGAGGGCCTGGGCGCCTCGGCCATCGCCTTGTAATAGGCCATCCGCCGCGCCCGGATCGTGGCGGGGTCCTCGGTCGGGGGCACCTTGGCCCGGATCTTCGCGGTCACCGCCCGGCCGACCATGACCTCTCCGGGAGCCGAGCAGAGGGGCGTGCCGCGGGTGAAGCCGTCGAAGCCACGCTGTCCCTGCGCGACCTCGATGGCATTGCAGACGCTCGGCGTGTCGACCGCGCGCAGCAGCGTGAGAAGGGCGTCGTCCATGGTCAATCCTCCAGCCAGCGGGTCAGTGCCGCGGTTGTTGCGTCGGGCGTCTCCAGCGTGGGCAGATGCCCGGCGCCCTCGATGATGGTGAGCCGCGATCGGGGGATCAGCGCGTGCATCAGCTCGTGCCGCTCGACCGGGCAGAGCCGGTCCTCGCGCCCGCAGAGGATCAGCGTCGGCACGGCGACGGCGCGCAGGCTCTCCTGCTGGTCTGGCCGGTCCCGCAGCGCGACGGACTGGCGGATGAACGCATCCGCTCCGAGATCCAGCGCCATCTCAAGGCAGAGCGCGCGGATCTCGGGCCGGTCCGTCCCTTCGGCGAGGTAGTTCGGCACCATCTCGCCCCGGATCACCTCGGCCAGCTGCCCGGCACGGGCCCGGGCGATCTGCGGCGCGCGCCGGGCCTGCACCTCGGGCAGTTCGGCGCGCGGATTGGTGTCGAGCAGCGCCAGCCGCGCGACGCGGCCCGGCGCCTGGCGGATCACCTCCATTGCCACGATGCCGCCCATCGACAGCCCGGCCAAGGCGAAGCGCTCCGGCGCGGTGGCCAGAACCGCGGCGGCCAGCGCCGCCATCGTGTCCTGGCCGGTCAGATCCGGCACCGTTACCGGCCGGTCCGGCGCCAGCGCGGCGATCTGCGGGGCGAAGAGCCGCGCGTCGCACATCATGCCGGGCAGCAGCAGCAGCGGCAGGGCGCCGTCGGTCGGGGTTTCGGTCATGGCGCGGCCCCTTGCCGGCGGTCTTCTCTCATCCCTTCCAGGTCGGCCCGGCCGCGTCGTCGGTGGCGACGACGTGATAGAGCGCCGCCTCGCCGGTCATCGAGGGCACCGCGGAGTGGGCAAGGGTCTCGGGCACGCTCATCGTGTCGCCGGGGGCCAGCACGGCCGCGCCGCCGTCCCACTCCACCCGCCAGTGGCCCTTGACCGGCATCAGCACCGAGGGGCGGTCGTGCTGGTGCCTCTCTTCGCGCGCGTTCGCGCGGGTCAGGAAATCCACCTCGAAGCCGGGCTTGTCGCGGATCAGGCCGGTCTCGCCGATCACCTTCACCGCGCCCTCGTTGGCCAGCGCCACCATGTCCAGGTAGCGCCGCACATAGCCGCCGATGACCGCGTGCGCGGTCGGGCAATCGACCTTCGCCAGCTCGTCCCTGGTCAGCAGCGGCATCGGTTTGACGCCCGCGGGCAGCGACTGGCCCTTCTTGGTGTCGTAGAGCTTGCCGTTCTCGCCCAGGACCAGCCCGTGCGCCCTGGCGTCCTCGATCACGTGCGGCGCCCAGATCACCCCGCCGCCGGCATCGTCGCCCCCGAGGATCGCCATGATCATGCCGTAGTCGAGGCCGATATTCTCGAAGCCGCGGAAGATGTTGGTGGGGATGTCGAAGATGTCGCCCTCCTCGAGGATCACCTCGCCGGCATCGCCCTTCTCGCCCCAGAAAAACCGCCAGCGGCCCTTGAGCACGAAGAACACCTCGGCGGTGCGGTGGTTGTGCATCGAGTTGCGGCATTTCGGCGGCTGTCCGGCGGCGCCGATGTTGAAGCCGTGCGGGATCGAGATGTGCACGTGCTGGTCGGGGCTTTCCGAGACCCCGCCGCCGATGATGGTGAAATTCTCCTTCTGGTTCGAGCCCGGGGTGTGGGCGTCGATGAAGGCGGTCTTGCAGGGGCGCAGCTCGCCGTAGCGGACGATGCGGGCTTCCATGTCGGCGGGGGTCATTGGTGGGCTCCTGTATGCAGATGGATTTGTTTCCAGATCGACACTTCGTCGAAGAGGGTGAATTCGCGGCGCAGCCCCCAGGGGCCCCATTCGGCATGGGTGATGCCCATGACATGCACCGGCGCCCCGGTCGGCGCGCCGAAGAGGCCGAACCCGTCCTGGCGGCCGGTCAGCGACCAGCGCACCGCGGCGCGCGGCGGCATCGCGGGATCGGCGCGGCCGATGACGTGATGGATCTCGAAGGCCGCCGAGGGGAAGGAGGCGCGCAGGCGCATCCAGCTGGTTTCGGGAAAGTCCCAGGACCAGCCGCCCTGCCCGCCGGGATGCTCGGTGCGCGCGGCGCGGTCGTACTCGGCGCGGATCACGGCGATGTCCTTGTCCATGATCCGGGTCAGGATGTCGGCCAGCCGTGCGCCCCATTCGCTGTCGTTGCCGCGCGAGGTATAGCCGCCGGCCACGTCGGCGGCGGCGGTGAAGGGACGGATGGCGGTCTCGGGCCCGCCCTCGCGGGCGATCAGCGTGCGGGCATGATCGGACGGGTCCAGCCCCAGCTGGCGGGCAATGCCGCCCACGTCGCGGACCAGCCACTCGTCGTAGATCACGTTGTCCTTCGCGGCGCAGTCGGCGATGGCGCGGATCTCGAAGCGCCGGCCGGTGGGCGGCCCGAAGGCGCCATGGCCGGTATGGGTGCCGGTGGTCAGGATCCGGTGCGACGAGAGGAATCCCGCCTCCTCGTCGCCCGACCAGATCACGTCCTCGCCCAGCAGCCGGCGGTCGGGAAACTCGGCCAGCGTGGCCAGCGTGCCGTCGATCACCGCCCGGTTGCCGCGCACCAGCCCCGAGGGGAAGCGCATCGGCAGGTCCGGCGCATAGTAGCGATGCAGCGTCGCAAGGCCCCGATCCTCCCAGATCTCCCTGGTGATCGTCAGGATGTAGTCGGGCAGGTCGGCGAATTGCGGATCGAAACCCTTCACGGCTGGAACCCCTTCGGTTTGCGGGCCGAGCCGCGCTGGATCAGCGGGCCGGGAATCAGGATGTGGCGCGGCGCGGTGTCGCCCTCGATCCGGCTCAGCAGCGCATCGACCGTCGCGTCGACCATGCGGTTCACCGGCTGGCGGATGGTGGTCAGGTCATAGGCCGGCCAGCTGGCGATGGGCACGTCGTCATAGCCCACCACCGAGACGTCTTCGGGCACCGACAGGCCAAGCTCGAACCTCAGCGTGTCCATCACCGCCAGCGCCATGTGATCGTTGCCGACGAAGACCGCGTCGGGCCGGTCGGCGCCGCCGAAGAGCTCGCGGGTCAGCGCCGCGGCGATGTCGCGGTCGTACTTGGCATCGACCACCGCCACCGGTTCGCGCCCCCGGTCCGCCAGCGCCTCGAGAAAGCCGCGCGCGCGGTCGCGCCCGGTGGAGGCTTCCTGCCAGCCGGCGATATGGGCGATGCGCTGATGCCCCCCCGCGACCAGGAAATTGGCGACCGCGCGGCCGCCGGCCAGGTTGTCCGAGGTCACCTCCGAGAGGCGCGGATCGTCCTGGCCGCGGTTGAACATCACCACCGGAATGCCGGCCGCCTCGCAGAGGTTGGTCAGCTCGTTGGTCATGGTGACCGAGGCGGTGACGATGCCGTCGACCTGGTAGGCAATCAGGTCCTCCATCACCGGCGCCACCTCGGCGGTGGCGTTCTCGGCCAGGAAGACAAGGACGTGATAGCCTTTGGCCTGCAGCGACCGGCTGAGCCGTTCCAGGGCGATCGGGTAGAACTGGTTCTCGAGATAGGCGACGACCAGGCCGATGATCCGGCTCTTGCCGGTGATCATCGCCCGGGCCAGCGGATTGGGGCGATAGCCAAGCTCCTCGGCCGCCTTGCGCACCTTCTCGATGGTCTTCTTCGAGGCGCTGGCGCCAGGGGTGAAGACGCGGCTGACCGCAGACTGGCTGACCCCGGCGCGGCGCGCCACGTCGAGCGAGGTGATCTTGTCCCGGCTCATCCCGCGGTCCACCCGCCATCGACCTTCAGCGCGCTGCCGGTGACCAGCGCCGCGGCGTCCGAGGCCAGATAGAGCACCGCGCCCATCACGTCCTCGACCTCGCCGGCGCGGCCCAGCCTGATCTTCGCCTCGATCCAGCTGCGCCGCTCGGGATCGGCGAAGGTGCTTTCGGTCAGCGGGGTGCGGATGAAGGTCGGGCAGACGGTGTTGATGCGGATCCGGTGCGGACCCCATTCGATCGCCATCGCCTTGACCATGCCGTCGAGCCCGTGTTTCGAGGCGCAATAGACGGCGCGGTCGATGCCGCCCACATGGGCCATCTGCGACGAGATGTGGATGATCGAGCCGGACTTGCCGGCCCCGATCATCGCCTTTGCGGCCCCGGCGGAGAGGAAATAGGCGGCGCGCAGGTTGACCGCCATCACCGCGTCGAAATCCTCGGGCGCGGTCTCCAGCGCCGGGCCGTGGCGTGCCAGCCCGGCCGAGTTGACGACGATGTCGAAGGCGCCCTGCCGGTCCAGCGCGGCGGCCATCGCCTGCAGATCGGCCACGTCCAGCACCAGCGCCT
>JAGRMU010000040.1:9956-16753 GCA_020441165.1 Sedimentitalea sp. | reverse complement strand
GCGGCGCGCCCCTCGAAGATGTTCACCTCGCCGATGAAGTCGGCCACATAGACCGTCTCGGGCATTTCATAGATGCGGTCGGGCGTGGCCACCTGGATCAGCCGCCCCTCGTCCATCACCGCCACCCGGCTGGCGACGGTCATCGCCTCCTCCTGGTCGTGGGTGACGATCACGAAGGTGGTGCCGGTCTTTTCCTGGATGTCCATCAGCTCGAACTGGGTGTCCTGGCGCAGCTTGGCGTCGAGCGCGCCCAAAGGCTCGTCCAGCAGCAGCAGCTTGGGGGCCTTGGCCAGGCTGCGCGCCAGCGCCACCCGCTGCCGCTGGCCGCCGGAGATCTGGTGCGGCTTGCGCTGCGCGAACTTCTCGAGCCGGGTGAGCTTGAGCATCTCCTCGACCCGGGCGGTGATCTTGTCCTTGGGCATCGACGCGCGGCGCAGGCCGAAGGCGATGTTGTCCCAGACGGTCAGGTGCGGGAACAGGGCATAGGACTGGAACATCATGTTCACCGCCCGCTTGTTCGGCGGCACCGGCACGATGTTCTGCCCGGCCAGCTCGATCTTGCCCTTGGTCGGGTCCTCGAACCCGGCCAGCATCCGCATCATCGTGGTCTTGCCGCAGCCCGAGGGACCGAGCAGCGCGAAGAATTCCTTCTCGTAGATATCCAGCGAGAGGTTGTCGATCGCTGTGAATGTGCCGAAACGCTTGGTGACGTTCTCGAACCGGATCAGCGGCTTGGCCTTGGGATCCTCCCAGGGCGCGAATACGGTGGATGGCAAGGCGGGTCCCCAATGCGGTTCTGGCAGGAAAAAGGCGGACCCGATGGCCCGCCTTGTCTGGTTCGGATCAGGTGCCCGACTTGATCTTGGTCCACAGGCGCGTCGCCACCCGCTGGACCTTGGAATCCCACGGCGTCGTGGTGAAGAGGTTGTCCAGCGTCTCCTGGTCGGGATAGATCGCCGGATCGCCGATCACGTCCTCGTTCAGGAATTCCTGCGCCGCCTTGTTGCCGCTGGCGTAATAGACATAGTTCGAGGCGGCGGCCGCGTTCTGGGCGTCCATGATGAAGTTCAGGAACACGTGCGCCGCGTCCGGGTTCGGCGCATCGACCGGGATCGCCATCTGGTCGAACCACATCTGGGCGCCTTCCTTGGGCGCGTTATAGGCGATCTCGACGCCGTTGTCGGCCTCGGCGGCGCGGTCGCGGGCCTGCAGGATGTCGCCGGACCAGCCGACCGCCACGCAGATGTCGCCATTGGCCAGCGCGTTGATGTACTCGCTGCTGTGGAACTTCTGGATATAGGGGCGGATGGCCATGTAGACCGCTTCGGTCTTCTCGATCACCTCGGGATCGTGGCTGTCGGGATCCTCGCCGAGGAACTTCAGCGCCATCGGGATCATCTCGGTCGGCGCGTCGAGGAAATGCACGCCGCAGGCGGCCAGCTTTTCCATGTTCGCGGGATCGAAGACCAGGTTCAGACTGCCGACCGGCGCATCCTCGCCCAGCACTTCCCTGACCTTGCCCACGTTCACCCCGATGCCGGTGGTGCCCCACATGTAGTTGATCGAATAGGCGTTGTCGGGGTCGTACTGCGCGGTGCGCTTGCTCACCACGTCCCACATGTTCTCGAGATTGGGCAGCTTCGACGGATCCAGCTTCTGGAAGGCCCCGGCCTGGATCTGGCGCTGCAGGAAGGTGCCGGTCGGCACCACCACGTCATAACCCGACCCGCCGGCCAGCATCTTGGTCTCGAGAACCTCGTTGCTGTCGAAGACGTCATAGATCAGGTCAATGCCGGTCTCTTCCTCGAATTTCGTCAGCAGGCTCTCGTCGATGTAGTCCGACCAGTTGAAGACGCGGACCTCTTCGGCCAGGGCGGCGGTGCCGCCCAGCGCAAGGGTCGCGGTCAGTGTCAGTGTACGGATCGTCATGAAGTTCTCCCCTTTGGATGCCGTGTTTTATCCGGCTGCCGGCATTTGATCAAGTTTTGCCTTCTCCCGCAATACCCGTTATGTTTCCATGGGGCGCTGGGTTACGCAAGCGGTGCCGTATCACGGAAGGGCAGGACCAGTGACGCCGATCAGCGAGACCATCGAGAAACCGGGCATCGACACGATCAAGGCGCCGGCCCATGAGCAGGTCTATCAGACCATCCGCGCCCAGATCCTCTTCGGCGAGATGGTGCCCGGACAAGCGGTTACCATCCAGGGGCTGACCGCCGCGCTGGGCGCCGGCATGACGCCGGTGCGCGAGGCGATCCGGAGGCTGATCTCGGACGGCGCGCTGATCTTCCAGGGCAACCGCCGGGTCAGCGTGCCGAGGCTGACCCAGAGCGATGTCGCGCAGCTGATCTATCTTCGGAAAACCATTGAATACCAATTGACTATGCAGGCGGCGACGCGGCTTTCGGACGCCCGGATCGCGCGGCTGGAAAGCATCGACAAGGCCCTCGACCGGGCCATCGAGACCGGCGATGTCGCCGGCTATCTGGTGTGCAACTACGAGTTCCACAAGGCGCTCTACGACGCCGCCGAGGCGCCGATCCTGGCCAGCGTCGCCGACCGGCTCTGGCTGCGCTTCGGGCCCTCGCTGCGGGTGGTCTGCGGGCGCTTCGGCACCCAGAGCCTGCCCGACCGCCACAAGGAGCTTCTGGCTGCGCTTCAGGCCCGCGACGCCGAGGCCGCCGGGCGCGCCGTGGTCGGCGACGTCGAGCAGGGAATGGAGCAGATCGCCGCCGGCCTGGACATGAAGACGTGATTCGATTGACACGGAAAAATTTGATCATATCCTGTGCGGATCAGGTTTCAGGAGTCCCGAAATGCCCGCGATAACGAATCACATGCCGACCGCCGAGCTGCAGGCGCTGGATGCCGCGCATCACATGCACCCCTTCACCACCGGTGCCGACCTGGCGAAGAAGGGCGCGCGGGTGATCACCCGCGCCAAGGGCGTGACCCTGACCGACAGCGAGGGCAACCAGATCCTCGACGGCATGGCCGGGCTGTGGTGCGTCAATCTCGGCTATGGGCGCGAGGAGCTGGCCGAGGTCGCCGCGCGCCAGATCCGCGAGCTGCCCTTCTACAACACCTTCTTCCAGACCACCCATGTCCCGGCCATCGCGCTGGCCAGCAAGCTGGCGGAGCTGGCGCCGGGCGATCTGAACCACGTCTTCTATGCCGGCTCGGGGTCCGAGGCCAACGACACCAACATCCGCATGGTGCGCACCTACTGGGCGGAAAAGGGCAAGGCCACCAAGTCGATCCTGATCGCCCGCTGGAACGGCTATCACGGCTCGTCCATGGGCTCGGGCTCGCTGGGCGGGATGACCGGCATCCATTCGCAGGGCGGTCTGCCGATCCCCGACATCCACCATATCGGCCAGCCCGACTGGTGGGCCGAGGGCGGCGACATGACCCCCGAGGAGTTCGGCCTGATGCGCGCCCGCGAGCTGGAGACGGCGATCGAGCATCTGGGCGCGAACCGGGTCGCGGCCTTCATCGCCGAGCCGATCCAGGGCGCCGGCGGGGTGATCGTGCCGCCCAGCACCTACTGGCCCGAGATCCAGCGGATCTGCGACAAGCACGAGATCCTGCTGATCGCCGACGAGGTGATCACCGGCTTCGGGCGCACCGGCAACTGGTTCGGCAGCCAGACCCTGGACATCCGCCCGCACATCATGACCGTCGCCAAGGGGCTCAGCTCGGGCTACCAGCCGATCGGCGCCTCGATCGTCTGCGACGAGGTGGCCGAGGTGATCGCGGGGACCGAGTTCAACCACGGCTATACCTATTGCGGGCACCCGGTCGCCGCCGCGGTGGCGCTGGAGAACCTGCGCATCCTCGAGGAGGAGAACATCCTCGCCCATGTGCGCGACGTGGCGGGCCCGCATCTGAAGGCGAAATGGGAGGCGCTGACCGACCATCCGCTGGTCGGCGAGGCCAGGATCGTCGGGCTGATGGGCTCGATCGCGCTGACCCCGCACAAGGAGAGCCGGGCGAAATTCGCCTCGGATTCGGGAACGGTCGGACTGATGTGCCGCGAGCGCTGCTTTGCCAACAACCTGGTGATGCGCCATGTCGGCGACCGGATGGTGATCTCGCCGCCGCTGGTGATCCGCCCCGAGGAGATCGACACCCTCGCCGAGCGCGCCCGCAAGGCGCTGGACGAGACCTATGCGGCGCTCAAGGCGCAGGACATGCTGAAGGCGGCGTGAGCCGTTTCAGGCACTCGCGGGGCGCTTTTCGGGCGGAGGGCGGCGGGGTGAACCCCGCCCTACGGTTTGCTGTCGCGTGGTTGGATCGCGGCCGGGTCCGATCTGGCGGACGGCGGGCGCAACGCGACGGGGCGGCGGGGTGAACCCCGCCCTACCCATGCTCGCTTCGCGCGCGCTCAGATCCCGGCGGTGCCCGATCTCGGGCCGGCGAAGAACCAGATGATCAGTCCCACCACCGGCAGCAGCAGGATCAGCAGGATCCACAGCACCTTGCCGCCGGTCGAGGCCGACGAGCCCAGCACCTGGATGATCGCGTAGATGTCGAGGGCCAGGACGATCAGCCCGAGAAGTCCATATTCCATTGTCTCGATCTCCCTTGGGGGTTCGGGCGATCAACCCGCCGCCGGGCCGGATGGTTCCTTTGGCGCGGCGCAACGCCGCGTCAGGCGGCCAGCGCCAGGCGCAGGCGACCCAGCATCTGCAGGCAGGCCGAGAGCTGATCGAGACCGAGGAACTCGTCGGGCTTGTGGGCCTGCTCGATCGAGCCCGGCCCGCAGACCACCACCGACATGCCCATCTGCTGGAAGAGCCCGGCTTCGGTGCCGAAGGGCACCACGTCGACGCTGTTGACGCCCAGGAGCCCGGCGACCAGGTCGCGGGCGGCGTTCTCGGCCATCGGCTCCAGCCCCGCCACCTCGCCGATGACCTCGGTGCGGATGTCCGCCTCGGGGCAGATCGCGCGCATCGCCGGCAAGAGGTCGTCCTCGACATAGGCGCCCATCCGCGCCTTGACGAAGGCGCCGTCCTCGGGCTGGACCGGGCGCATCTCCCAGTCGACCTCGGCCTTGCCGGCGATGACGTTATGGGCCACGCCGCCGCTGATCCGGCCGAGGTTGATCGTCGTCCAGGGCGGCTCGAACCGGCTGCCCTCGGGCGCGCGCAGCATCAGCTCGCCGCGCATCTCCATCAGCCGCGCGACGTAGCGCACCGCGTATTCGGCGGCGTTCACCCCGCGCTCGGGCGCCGAGCCGTGGCCCTCGAGACCGCTGAACCGCACGGTGTATTCGCAGCAGCCCTTGTGCCCCTCGATCACCTGCATGCCCGTGGGCTCGCCGATGATCGCCATCGCCGGCCGGATGCCGCGGCGCTGCAACTCGGGCACCAGGGCGCGCGCCCCGAGACAGCCGACCTCCTCGTCATAGGTGAAGGCGAAATGCAGCGGGCGGCGCAAATCCAGCCCGGCATAGTCGCGGGCGGCGACCACCGCGGCGGCGATGAAGCCCTTCATGTCGCAGGTGCCGCGGCCGTAGAGCCGGTCCCGGTCCCGGCGCAGGACGAAGGGATCCCCCGTCCAGTCCTGATCGGCCACCGGCACCACGTCGGTATGGCCCGACAGGACCAGCCCGCCATCGGCCTCGGGCCCCAGCGTGGCGAAGAGATTGGCCTTGCCGCCGCCGGCGTCCTGGAAGAGCTCGACCCGCGCCCCGGTGCCCTCCAGTTGCCCGGCGAGGTCGGCGATCAATTCCAGGTTGCTTTCCGAAGAGACGGTCGGGTATCCGATGAGGCGGTCCAGGAGATCCACGGTTTCCGCCAACCGGTCCATCAGCGGTCCACGGGCCGTTTGCGGGCTTCCCTTGCGCGGCGCAGATGCCAATCGCGCGGCCGCGCCACGGCGCCGCGATCCCGTGGATCGGCGTCACAGGCCGCCTGATGATACGGCATATCCTGTGCCGGCATCGGTTCTCTCCCCAAGGTCTTGTTGGGCCTGCCGGCGATCGGTGCGCCGCGGCCACGCCCCTTATGCGCGAGCCGCCCGGGCCAGATCAATCGCCTTCTCCACCCGGCCCCGTCCCCCGGGCGCGTTTTCCGCCGGGCGGGCCGGTAAACCCGCGCGACACGGTTGCATAGGCGGTGCCGGATGTGCTTACATTCGTTTCGAAAATACGCAGAGCAACTGCGATCTGTCCAAGGGGAGCCGATTTGGCCGACACTGATACGTCCGGCGCGTTCGTGGAATTCGAACGCGTTCAGAAAAGCTACGACGGCGAAACGCTGGTCGTGAAGGATCTCAACCTGTCGATGCCGCGGGGCGAGTTCCTGACCATGCTCGGGCCGTCGGGGTCGGGCAAGACCACCTGCCTGATGATGCTGGCCGGGTTCGAGACCGCCACCCATGGCGACATCCGCCTCGGCGGCGTGTCGATCAACAACATCCCGCCGCACAAGCGCGGCATCGGCATGGTGTTCCAGAACTATGCCCTCTTCCCGCACATGACGGTGGCCGAGAATCTCAGCTTTCCGCTGGAGGTGCGCAAGATCGGCAAGTCCGAGCGCGAGGTGAAGGTCAAGCGCGCCCTCGACATGGTGCAGATGGGCGCCTTCGGCGGGCGCCGTCCGGCGCAGCTGTCGGGCGGCCAGCAGCAGCGCATCGCGCTGGCCCGCGCCTTGGTCTTCGAGGCCGAGCTGGTGCTGATGGACGAGCCTCTGGGCGCGCTCGACAAGCAGCTGCGCGAGCACATGCAGTTCGAGATCAAGCGCATCGCCGACGATCTGGGCATCACCGTGGTCTACGTGACCCACGACCAG
>JAGRMU010000040.1:0-9864 GCA_020441165.1 Sedimentitalea sp. | reverse complement strand
TTCGTCGCGCAGTTCATCGGCGAGAACAACACGCTGGAGGGCGAGGTCAAGGAGATCAAGAACGGCGTTGCGCTGGTGCGGCTGGACGATGGCGAGCTGATCGACTGCAAGCCCATCAACGTCAGCAAGCCCGGCGAACGTACCCGGGTCTCGATCCGCCCCGAGCGCGTCGAATACAACAAGACCCGCCTGCGCGAGGGCGTGCACACGCTGAAGGCCGAAGTGCTGGAATTCATCTACATGGGCGACATCTTCCGCACCCGCCTGCGGGTGGCCGGGAACGACGACTTCATCATCAAGACCCGCAACGCGCCCGACCAGGTGCGCCTGCAACCGGGCACCCAGATCGAGATCGGATGGATGCCCGAGGATTGCCGCGCGCTGGACGCGTAGCGGCCCGTCACGTCGCCCGGCACCCGGGCGATGCAAAAGGGGGTCGGAATTTGATCCGTTTGGCCGGACCCGAAACCTGAAAATGGAACAGAACTGGGAGACTTATCCAACATGAAACTCGCAAGAACCCTGATGGCCACCTCCGCGCTGACGCTGACCGCCGGACTGGTCAACGCCGCGGACATGGTCAACGACATGACCCTGGTGTCCTGGGGCGGCGCCTATCAGAAATCGCAGGTGGACGCCTATACCGATCCCTACCTGGCGGAGCACCCCGAGGTCTCGATCACCTGGGACGAAAGCTCGGCCGAGGCGGTCGCCAAGCTGCGCGCCCAGAACGAGGCCGGCAATATCACCTGGGACCTGGTCGACGTGACCATCGCCGACGCCATGCGCCTGTGCGACGAGGGCCTGGCGATGGAGATCGACCATGACGAGATGCTCGCCCCGGCGCCCGACGGCACCCCGGCCAGCGAGGATTTCGGCAACACGATCCTCAGCGACTGCTTCATCCCGCAGATCGTCTATTCGATCACCTTCGGCTATCGCAACGACGTGGACGCCTGGAACGGCGCGACGCCGACCTCGGTCTGCGACGTGTTCGACCTCGAGAAGTTCCCCGGCAAGCGCAGCATGTACAAGGGTCCGATCTACAACATGGAGTGGGCGCTGCTCTGCGACGGCGTCGCCAAGGAGGACATCTACAGCACGCTGGAGACCGAGGAAGGCCAGCAGCGCGCGCTCGACAAGCTGAGCACCATCAAGGACCAGACGATCTGGTGGTCCGCCGGCGCCGACACGCCGCAGCTGCTCGCCGATGGCGAGGTGGTGATCGGCAGCACCTATAACGGCCGCCTGTTCTCGGTGATCGCCGAGCAGAACCAGCCGGTGTCGATGCTGTGGGACGCGCAGATCTACGACGTCGACGGCTGGATCATCCCCGAGGGCCTGCCCGAGGAGCGTCTGGCGCGGGTGAAGGACTTCCTCTACTACGCGACCGACACCCAGCGGCTGGCCGATCAGGCCAAGTTCATCTCCTACGGCCCGGCCCGGGCATCGTCCGGCCCGCTGGTCGGCAAGCATGCCACCCTCGGCATCGAGATGGCGCCGCACATGCCGACCGATCCGGCCAACGCGCAGAACATCATCATGATGGACTTCCCCTGGTGGGCGGACTATCGCGACGACCTCGACGCGAAATTCCAGGCCTGGCTGGCCAAGTAAGGCACGGTCGACAGACCCGGCGGGGGCCGCTTCGGCCCTCGCCACCCGGCAAGGAGCGCGCAAGATGCCCAAAGGCTACATCATCGGCCATATCACGGTGAAGGATCCCGACGCCTACCGTGAATACGTGGAGCGGGACACGCCGATCCTGCGGGGGCTGGGCGGGCGGTTCATCGTTCGCGGCGGCCAGGGCGAGGTCATCGAAGGCAGCGCGCATGACCGCCACGTGGTCATCGAGTTCCCCAGCTACCAGGCGGCGCTGGCCGCCTATCACGACCCCGACTACCAGGAGGTCGCCGAGATCCGCCGGCGCACCGCCGACAGCACCATCATCGTGGTGGAGGGTGCCGAGTGACCGATGCCGCCGCCCCCCCCGCCCCCGAGGGCCGGCCCGGCGCCAAGCTGAAGGCCGCCCCGGTGCTCGCCGCCGACGGCCGGCCGCTCAAGCGCAGCCTGGCCCGCGCGCTCCGGATGCAGAAGCTGCGGGCGCTGGCGCTGGTCGCGCCGCTGCTGCTCTTTGTGCTGATCACTTTCATCGCGCCGATCGCGGACATGCTGTTCCGGTCGGTCGAGAACCAGATCGTCTCGAACACCCTGCCGCAGACCACCGAGCTGCTGGCGGACTGGGACAGCACCACCTCGGAGGCGCCGGACGAGGCGGTGTTCGAGGCGCTGTTCTTCGACATGTTCCTGGCCGCCGAGGCCAAGGAGCACACCAAGCTGGGCAGCCGCCTGAACTATGAGCGGACCGGGATCTCGTCGCTGTTCCGCTCGACCGGGCGCGATGTCGGCAAGATCGGCAAGGAGTTCCAGACCGCGCTGAAGGAGCAGAACGAGCTCTGGAACGATGCCGGCTTCTGGTTCGCGCTGATGACCGGCAATCCCCCGGCACCGCGCGACACCGCGCTGGTCAAGGCGCAGCGCAATCGGCTGAACGCGCTGGTTTCGGGCACCTATGACGGCGATATCGGTTTCGCGCCCTCCGAGGAGATCGCCCGGATCCTGCCCCGGACGGCGCGCGAATACACCGCCTTCGCCAGTTTCGAGGCCCTCGTCGACGGGCGCGATGTCGCCAAGCGCAAGCCCTGGGAAAGCGTCCATGCCGCGCTGGTCCTCGACGTGAAAGCGCCCGAGGCGCCGGCGATGATCGCCGCCTATGACGGCCCCGGCCAGCCCGAGCTTCTGGCCCTCGCCGAGAATGCCGCCGCTCTGCCCCAGCCGGATTTCAAGGCCGCCTTCATCGAGGCCGACAAGGACTGGGGCCGGACCCGGACCTGGCAGACCATCCAGATGTATTCGCCGCCGTTCACTGCCGGTTATTTTCTCAACGCGGTGGACCTGGAGAAGACCCCCGAGGGCATCCAGCCGCGGCCCGAAAACCAGCGCATCTATGTCATGCTCTTCCAGCGCACGCTGTTCATGAGCCTGGTGATCACCTTCTCGTGCATCCTGCTCGGCTATCCGGTGGCCTGGATCCTCGCCAACCTGCCGATGCGCACCGCCAACCTCTTGATGATCCTGGTGCTGCTGCCGTTCTGGACCTCGCTGCTGGTGCGCACCAGCGCCTGGAAGGTGATGCTGCAGCAGCAGGGGGTGATCAACGACACGCTGGTCTGGCTGGGGCTGGTGGACGACGCCCAGCGCCTCGTGATGATCAACAACCAGTTCGGCACCATCGTGGCGATGACCCATATCCTGCTGCCGTTCATGATCCTGCCGATGTATTCGGTGATGCAGACCATCCCGCCGGCCTATCTGCGCGCCGCCAAGTCGCTGGGCGCCACCAACTGGACCGCCTTCTGGCGGGTCTATTTCCCGCAATCGGTGCCGGGGATCGGCGCCGGCAGCATCCTCGTCTTCATCCTGTCGATCGGCTATTATATCACCCCCGAGATCGTCGGCGGCACCACCGGTACGTTCATCTCGAACCGGATCGCCTATCACATCTCGAGCTCGCTGAACTGGGGGCTGGCGGCGGCGCTCGGCTCGATCCTGCTCGCGGTCGTGCTGCTGCTCTACTATGCCTATGACAAGATCGTGGGCATCGACAACGTCAAGCTGGGAGGCTGAGCCCCGTGTCCGCACTCACACCGATCTCGCGCAAGCCGGTCTCGTTCTACGTGCCGGTGGTCGCCGCGGCGGGGGCTTTCGCCGGGCTGCTGGTCGGCACCGCCCAGGGCAGCGGGCTGCTGGGGATCGTGATCGGCGCGGCGCTGCTCGGCGCCATCGCCTGGCTGCTCACTCAGGTGCTGGACAACGAAAAGCTGGGCCGTTGGGGGCTGATCGCGCTCTTCGTCATCGCCGGGTTCCTGATGGGCGGGATCGCGGCGGCGGTGATCGGCGGGCTTTTCGGCTGGTTCTTCGGCTGGTTCACCTACTGGCTCTACGAAGGACGCTACCGGGCGCATCTGGTGCCCTACCTGACCCCCGGCCAGGTGCTCTGGCACTATGCGTTCCGGGTGATCTGCGGCGCCATCTTCATGTTCCTGATCACCCCGATCCTGGTGGTGATGCCGCTGAGCTTCAACGCCGAGAATTTCTTCACCTTCACCCCCGAGATGCTGCGCTTCGATCCGGCCGGGTACTCGCTGAAGCACTACCGCGACTTCTTCACCAATCCCGACTGGCAGAGCGCGATGCGCAACTCGCTGCTGATCGCGCCGGTGGCGACGCTGTTGTCGGTCAGCTTCGGCACCCTGGCCGCCATCGGTCTCAGCCAGTCGCACGTCCCGGCGCGCCGCGCGATCATGGCGATCCTGATCTCGCCGATGATCGTGCCGCTGATCATCTCGGCGGCGGGGATGTATTTCTTCTATTCGCGGATCGGGCTGCAGGGCACCTACCTGGGCGTGGTGCTGGCCCATGCGGTGCTGGGCATCCCCTTCGTGATCATCACGGTCACCGCCACCCTGGTCGGTTTCGACCGCTCGCTGACCCGCGCGGCGGCGAACATGGGCGCCAATCCGGTCACCACCTTCTTCCGGGTGCAGATGCCGCTGATCCTGCCGGGGGTGATCTCGGGTGCGCTTTTCGCCTTCATCACCTCCTTCGACGAGGTGGTTGTGGTGCTCTTCGTCGGCTCGGCCGGGCAGAAGACCCTGCCCTGGCAGATGTTCATCGGGTTGCGCGAGCAGATCAGCCCGACCATCCTGGCGGTGGCCACGATCCTGGTGGTGGTGTCGATCTGCCTGCTGACCATGGTCGAGCTGCTGCGCCGCCGTTCGGAACGGCTGCGCGGGATGAGCCCGGGCTGAGCGCTGAAGGCAGGTTTCGATTGTCGGGGCGCCAGGGCCGCCGCGTGGTGCGGTTCGAGTATTTGCACCACGAAGAAACCAGGATGTGGCCGGCTCAGCGCAACCGGGTGAGCAGCGCCAGCGAGGCATAGCCGTCCGGTGTCAGCCCTTCGGCCAGCTGGAAGGCGCGCACCGCGGCGATGGTGTTGGGGCCGATGCGCCCGTCGATGCCTTGCGTGCTGAAACCCTTCGCGGTCAGCCTTTCCTGCATCTCCTTGCGCTCCTTCAGGGTCAGGGCGCGGTCGCCCCGCGGCCAGGCCGCGCGGATCGGTCCGGCGCCGGCGATCCGGTCGGCGAGATGGCCGACGCCGATCACGTAGGCGTCGGCGGTGTTGTAGCGCTCGAGAGCGGCGAAATTGCCGTAGACCAGGAAGGCGGCGCCCTGCCCGCCCGCCGGCAGCAGGATCGCGCCGGGCCCGTGATCGGGCAGGGCACGGCCATCGGCGCCGGTCACCCCCAACCGCGCCCAGTCGGCGGCCGGTTTCTCGATCTTTCGGTCGGCGAGGGTGAAATCGAACCTGTCGGGCAGGGTGACCTCGATCCCCCAGGGCTGACCCTTGCGCCAGCCCGAGCGCGCGAGATAGGCCGCCGTCGAGGCCAGCGCGTCACTGGGATCCTCGGACCAGATGTCGCGCCGCCCGTCGCCGGTGAAATCCACCGCGTAGGCGAGGTACGAGGTGGGGATGAACTGGGTGTGGCCCATCGCCCCCGCCCAGCTGCCGGTCATGTTCCGCGGCGCGGTGTCGCCGCTTTGCAGGATCTTCAGCGCCGCGATGAGCTGCTCCTCGAAGAAGGCGGCGCGCCGTCCCTCGAAGGCCAGTGTCGCCAGCGAGGCGATCACGTCATGGCTGCCGCGATGGGTGCCATAGGCGCTCTCCAGCCCCCAGATCGCCACGACCACCTCCTTCTCGACGCCGTATTTTGCCTCGATCTCCTCGAGGCTGGTGCGATGCGCGGCCAGCGCCGCCCGGCCGTTCTCGATCCGCGACGCCGAAACGGCGCTGTCGAGGTAGTCCCAGATCGTCTTGGTGAACTCGGACTGGTTGCGGTCGCGGCGGATCACCTCGGCGTCGAAGCGCACCCCGCGAAATGCGTCGTCCAGCACGGCGGCGTCGATGCCCTGCGCCTCGGCGCGCTCCCGGAAGGCGCGGATCCAGAACTGGAAACGCTGGTTCACCGCGGCGCCCTCCTCCTCTTCGAGGTCCTGCGTGACGCCGTGATCCGCGATGCCCGGCCGCGGCGCGGTCGCCGTTTCTGCCGTGGCCAATCGCAGAGCATTTGCGGCGGTGGGACGAAGCTCGGGCCGGATCGAGATCTCGACGGAACTTGCCGGTGTGCCGGTTGACAGGCTCGCTGCCAGGGCAGCGGCCAGGGGCCTGATGCGCATGTTATCTGCCTCGGTTGTGGACCCGATTGACTGCTCGCGCGCAGCATAGCCCGAAACCCGCTCTCGACAAAGCCCAAGAACGCCTAGCGGCGCTTGCGCGCGACCTTGCGCTTGATCTTGTCGGTTCTGGCCTTGCCCCGCGCCGGTTTGCGCCGGGGGCTGCGCCCGGCGGGGCTCGGGCCGCGCGGCAGCGCCTTGTCCTCCAGCGCCAGCAGCTCCAGCTCCAGCCCGCCGGTGACCGGGGTCGCCTGCGCCAGCCGCACGGTGACGCGCTGTCCGATGGAAAGGGTCGTGCCGGTATCGGCGCCCATCAGCGTGCCGGCGCGGGCGTCAAAATGGAAGAATTCCCGCCCCAGCGTGCGCACCGGGATCAGCCCGTCGGCGCCGGTCTCGTCCAGCTTCACGAAGGCGCCGAACCGGGCGATGCCGCTGATCCGGCCGGTGAACTCGTTGCCGACCCGCTCGGAGAGATAGGCGGCCAGATACCGGTCGGTGGTGTCGCGCTCGGCCATCATCGAGCGGCGCTCGGTCTCCGAGATATGGGTGGCGGTGTCCTCGAGCCGCTCGATCTCGTCCGGCGAAAGCCCGTCCTTGCCCCAGCCATGGGCCGAGATCAGCGCCCGGTGCACGATCAGATCCGCGTAGCGCCGGATCGGCGAGGTGAAATGCGCGTACTGCGCCAGGGCCAGGCCGAAATGGCCGAAATTCTCGGGGCTGTAATAGGCCTGGGTCATCGAGCGCAGGGTCGAGAGGTTGATCAGCTCGTCATCGTCGCTGCCTTCGGCGGCGCGCAACAGCTGGTTGAGATGCCGGGTCTGCAGCACCTGCCCCTTGGCCAGGCTGAACCCCGCCGCCTGGGCGATCTCGCGCAGCGCGTCGAGCTTTTCGGGGCTCGGCTCCTCGTGCACCCGGAAGAGCAGCGGCGAGCGCTTGGCGATCAGCGTCTCGGCGGCGCAGACATTGGCCAGCACCATGAATTCCTCGATCAGCCGGTGCGCCTCGAGCCGCTCGCGGAAATTGACCGACAGCACCGTGCCGTCCTCGCCCAGCACGATGCGCCGCTCGGGCAGGTCCAGGTCCAGCGGCTGGCGCGCCTCGCGGGCGCGGGCCAGCGCGTGATAGGCGGCGTAGAGCGGTTTCAGCACCGGCTCGACCAGCGGCGCGGTGCGATCGTTCGGGGAGCCGTCCACGGCCTGCTGCACCTCGCCATAGGTCAGCGACGCGGCCGAGCGCATCATCCCGCGCACGAAGCGGTGCGAAAGCTTGCGCCCGCCCGCGTCGATCTGCATGCGCACCGCCAGGCAGGCGCGCGGTACGTCCTGGTGCAGGCTGCACAGATCGCCCGACAGCCGGTCGGGCAACATCGGCACCACGCGGTCGGGAAAATAGGTGGAATTGCCGCGCTTGCGCGCCTCGCGGTCGAGACCCGAGCCGGGCCGGACATAGGCCGCCACGTCGGCGATCGCCACCCAGATCACGTGACCGCCGGGATTGTCCGGGTCGTCGTCGGGCTGCGCCAGGCAGGCATCGTCGCGGTCGCGGGCATCCTCGGGGTCGATGGTGATCAGCGGCATCTCGCGCAGGTCGGTGCGCCCATCCAGGGCCACCGGCTTGCAGGCCCCGGCCTCGGCCAGCACATCTTCCGGGAAATCGTCGGGGATGCCGTGCTGGTGGATGGCGATCAGCGACACCGCCCTGGGCGCGGACGGATCGCCCAGCCGGTTCAGGATGCGCGCCCGCGGCAGACCCATGCGCGCCTTGGGGCCGGCGAGTTCCGCCTCGACCAGCTCGCCGTCGCGGGCGCCCTTGGCGGCGTCCTCGGGCACGCTCCATTCGGTGCCCTGGGCCTTGTCGATGGGCACGATCCGCCCGCCCTCGGCGCCCTTGCGGAACACCCCGAGGATGCGGCGCGGGTTCGCGGCGATGCGGCGGATCAGCCGCGCCTCGTAGTTGTGATCCTCTTCGGTCACCACGGTCAGCCGGGCGAGGATCCGGTCGCCCTCGCCCAGCGCCGGATCGCTGGCGCGCGGGATCACCAGAACGATCGGCTCGACGCCCTCGCCGTGCCATTCCAGCGGCCGCGCGAAGAGATCACCGTTCGCATCGGGCGCCTTGATCTGCAGGATGCTGACCGGGGGCAGCCGGTCGGGATCGCGATAGCTGCGCTTGCGCTTTTCCAGGTGGCCCTCGGACTCGAGCTCCTTGAGCACCCGTTTCAGGTCGATGCGGTCGGCGCCCTTGATCCCGAAGGCCTTGGCGATGTCACGCTTCGAGGTCTGGGTCGGATGGGCGGAAATCCAGTCGAGGATCTCGGGCTTGGAGGGGATGCGGCTCATGGCCTTGGCCTAGCATGGCGCGCCGGGGCCGTCATGATGAAAAGCGACCCGTCGCGCCGGCCAGATCGTCGGCGCAATCCACATCCGCCAACGTGCCCGCCAGCGCGACGCGCCGGCCGGCAAGCGTGGCGAGGCTGTCGGCGAGCGCATGGTCACCGGACCAGCGGACGCCATGGAAAAGGCCCGCCGGAAGAGCTCCGCCGTGGCGCAGCCCGACCAGCCAGAAGCCGCCATCGAGGGCCGGACCGAACACCGCGTCGTGCCCGCCGAGCGCTGCGAAGGCGCGTGCCACGGCCCGGCGGTCCAGCCCCGGGATGTCCGCACCGACCACACAGGCCGGCCCACCGCGCGCGCGGCGCAGCATCCGGGCCATGCGGTCGCCCAGATCGCCGCGGCCCTGCGGCCAGCGCGCCAGATCGGCCGGCCAGGTGCGGCTGGCCAGTCCCTCGGCATCGGGGCTGACCGCCAGCACCAGCCGCCAGCGCGGATCGCGCAGGCGCCGCAGCAGGGCCTGCGCCTGGTGCCGGAACCACCAGGCGGCCTCGATATGGCCGATGTCGCGCGCCAGACGGGTCTTGACCCGCCCCGGGCGCGGCTCCTTGACCATCACGACCAGGGTGCGGCGCATGGCTCAGGCGAAATAGTCGGCCAGGATGCGGCCATAGATCCGCTTGAGCTGATGGATCTGCGCCACCTCGACGCATTCGTCCACCTGGTGCATTGTCCGCCCGACCAGCCCGAATTCGACCACCGGGCAGTGGTCCTTGACGAAGCGCGCATCCGAGGTGCCGCCGCTGGTCGAGAGCACCGGGGTGATGCCAGTCTCGGTCGCGACCGCCCGCGCCACCAGATCGGAGAGCGGCCCCGGTGGGGTCAGGAAACTCTCGCCCGAGATCTTGACCGCGACCTCGATCCCGACTCCGAACTCCGCCGCCACCGCCGCCGCCTCGGCGCGCAACCAGTCGGTCAGGCTGGCGCCGCTGTGATGGTCGTTGAAGCGGATGTTGACGGTGGCCCGGCAACTGGCCGGGATCACGTTGCTGGCCGGGTTGCCAGTGTCGATGGTGACCACCGCCAGGGTTGAGGCATCGAAATGCGCGCTGCCGGCGTCGAGCTCGTGGCTGGCCAGCCGGTCCATCAGCCGCACCATCGCCGGCAGCGGGTTGCGGGCGCGGTGCGGATAGGCGGAATGGCCCTGCACGCCGGTCACCGTGACATGGGCGGTCAGCGA
>JAGRMU010000039.1:1480-2040 GCA_020441165.1 Sedimentitalea sp. | reverse complement strand
GCGTCGTAGATCTTGATCTGGGCCGGTGTCAGCGCGTGTTCGAGGACATCATATTCCACCCCATCGAAGCTGAGCGCCCGCGCCGTGTAGAACCCGAGGGTCTTCAGATCGCGTGCCACCACCTCCATCGCCGCCACGCCTCCGGCCTCCATCGCCGCGACGAAACTCTCGCGGCTCGGGAAGGGATATTCCGGCCCCTGGCCCCAGAGCCCGAGGCGGGAGGCGTAGGCGAGGTTGTGGACGCTGGTGGCCCCCGTCGCGGAGACATAGAAGACCCGGGCCCGGGGGGACGAGAGCTGCAGGCGCAGCCCGGCGAGCCCCTGCTGGGAGGGCTTGATCCCCCTGCCTTCGTCGGAGCCGGCGGCGTTCTGCATGGCATGGGCCTCGTCAAAGGCCAGCACGCCGTCGAAACCGTCGCCCATCCAGCCGAGGACCTGGTTCAACCGGGTCGTGCCGCATTTGCCCGCGGACCGCAGCGTCGCATAGGTGACGAAGAGGATGCCGTCGCCCATGGGGATCTGCTGGTCGGGCTTCCATTTGGAGAGCGGCTGGATGTCGGC
>JAGRMU010000039.1:806-1421 GCA_020441165.1 Sedimentitalea sp. | reverse complement strand
GGACTTCGAAATCCACACCGCCTTGCGACGACCGGCGAGCCAGTTCACCAGGATGAGCCCGGCACATTCCCGCCCCTTGCCGCAGCCGGTGCCGTCGCCGAGGAAATACCCGAGGCGATAGGCCTGTGCCTCCGGATCGTCGTCGGAGCGGGTCATCCGTGTCTGGTCGTCGTCGATCGTGAACTTTCCCGGAAGGTCGCGCGCGTGGGCGTCGTTCGCCATGAGGATGGTCTCGAGCTGCGCCTCGGAGAGATGGCCCTCCTCGATCAGGCGGCCGGGCAGGCGCAGATCGGCGGCGGCTTCGCGCGAGGGTACCGGCGGCGCCACCGACGCCATGGCGATGCTCTCGACGAGCGGCGTGGGATGTTCCCGCGCGCCCGCGATCTCGATCCGCTGCGGGCGATAGCGGGCGTAGATGTTGGAGACCGGGGTGTTCTCGCGGGGCGTGTCGAGACTGGTGAAGGCGAGCGGCACGGCGGCGTGGGGTGTCGGTTTGGCGGAGGAGGTTGCAGCGACCGGGCGCTTGCGCGCAGCGGGCGAACCGCCCTGCCGTGAGGCGGGCAGGTGCTGTGCACTGGCATGGAGAACAGGGGCGACCGGTCGGGTTGCGGCGAT
>JAGRMU010000039.1:0-733 GCA_020441165.1 Sedimentitalea sp. | reverse complement strand
CGAAGACCATGAGCTGGGTTTCCACGGTGGTGCCGAGCTTGCGGTAGACATGGCCGGGGATCGAAAGCGCGAGACGCGGTCTTGCGATGGCCGAGGCCCGTGCCCAATGCGCCGCATCACGCTCCGGGGTGAAGCCCATGGGCATGATCGCCACGAGACGCCCGCCGGGTGCCAGACGTTTGGCGGCCGCGATCAGATGTTTCGCCGCGATATGCCTGTCGCGCGACCGGTCGACCGAGGAGGCGAAGGGCGGGTTCATGACAATGACACCCGGAAGGTTGGGCACCGTCAGAAGGTCGTCGACATGCTCGGCGTCGAGACCGTTCACTTCGCTCCCGAACACCGCCTCGAGAAGCGCGCGGCGGAAGGGATCGATCTCGTTGAGCATTGGCTTGCCGCCCGCGAGAATGGCGAAAGCGGCCAGCGCCCCGGTGCCGGCCGAGGGTTCCAGAAAGGTCTCGCCGGGGCGGATGGCGGCGGCACGGGAGACCAGAGCGGCGTAGGGCAACGGGGTGCTGAATTGTTGCAGGCGGATCTGTTGTTCGGAGCGCCGGGTCTCGGTCAGGAGCCGCGTGGCGAGCATTTTGGCGGATGTGATGGCGTCCGGATCGCTGCCCTGCAAAACCTGCATCACGGCTGCGGCCTGCATCACGTCATAGGCCATGCGCCAGTCCCATGCGCCGCCGGCATCGCTGCCACCGAAGGTTCCGCGCATGATCCGCGCCAGCGACGA
>JAGRMU010000274.1:3768-4231 GCA_020441165.1 Sedimentitalea sp. | reverse complement strand
TGATGTCGTCGAGGAAATAGCGGTCATGGGTGACGATCAGGATCGTGCCCTTGTAATCGATGAGGTGCTGTTGCAGCCAGGCGATGGTCTCGGCGTCGAGGTGGTTGGTCGGCTCGTCCAGCAGCAGCATGTCGGGCGCCTCGAGCAGCAGCTTGCAGAGCGCCACCCGGCGCTTCTCGCCGCCCGAGAGGGTGGTCACGTCGGCCTCGTCCGGCGGGCAGCGCAGCGCCTCCAGCGAGACGTCGATCTGGCTGTCGAGATCCCACAGGTCGGCCGCGTCGATCTGGTCCTGGAGCTGCGCCATCTCGTCGGCGGTCTCGTCGGAATAGTTCATCGCCAGCTCGTTGTAGCGGTCGAGGATCGCCTTCTTGCCGGCCACCCCCAGCATCACGTTCTCGCGCACGGTCAGGCTCTCGTCGAGCTGCGGCTCCTGCGGCAGGTAGCCGACCTTGGCGCCCTCGGC
>JAGRMU010000274.1:2239-3760 GCA_020441165.1 Sedimentitalea sp. | reverse complement strand
CCAGGCCTCGCCGGTGAAATCGGTGTCGATCCCGGCCATGATCCGCATCAGCGTCGACTTGCCCGAGCCGTTGACGCCGACGACGCCGATCTTCACCCCGGGCAGGAAGCTGAGGTGGATGTTCTCGAAGCATTTCTTGCCGCCGGGATAGGTCTTGGAGACGCCCTGCATGTGGTAGACGTATTGATAGGCGGCCATGGAATGCTCCGGTGGGGTTGGGTTCGCAGGCTAGATAGCGGCCCCGCCTGCCGGGCGCAACGTGCGGGCGCCGGGCCACGGCGGGTTTCGACCCTGCGGCGAGGGGCGCCGGCGCATTCCCTTTTGAGGCGAAAAACCTCCCCGACCTGCGTTTTGCGCGATCTAAGGGCGGATCGCCCGTGATCGGAGAGTAATCGGGACGATAGACTTGAGTTTTTCGGATATGTTCACTTCTACGCCCGGCGAGCGCGCCATCGCGCCAGCGGATCCGGGACAGACGCGGAAGGTGCCGGGCCCCAGGGCCCGCGCCAGAGTGAGACATAATCAGAACAGGGACATATCATGACGAAGACAACATTGGTCGTGGGGCTCGACGGGTCCGAGACCGGCGCCCGCGCCCTGGCATTCGCCAAGGAGCAGGCCCGGCAGATCGGCGACGCCACCATCGCCTTGATCTATGTGGTGGAATGGTCGCCCTTCAGCTTCCAGACCCCGGAAGAGAATGCCGAGCGCCACAAGCGCCGCGAGGAAGAGCTGAAACTGGCCCATGAGCGGGTGCTCGATCCGGCGGTGTCGGCGGTCAAGGGCGAGGGGTTCGACGTGACCGGCACCGTCCGGCATGGCGACGTGGCCGAGATCCTGGACGAGATCGCCCAGAAGGCCGCGCCGTCGCAGATCATCATCGGCCGGGTCGGCCACCGGGGGCTGCGCGAGCGGCTGTTCGGCAGCGTCGGCACGCATCTGGTCGCAAGCGCGTCCGTTCCCGTCACAATCGTTCCCTGATCGAGGTCACAGACATGAAAAACCTTACTCTCAAGGGGGCCATTGCCGCGGCGATGCTGCTTCCCACCCTGGCCGCGGCGCAGACCGAGGCGGTCAGTTTCGACGCCAAGGTCAACGAGATCTTCGCCAATTCCACCGGCTGGTTCGTCAACCTGATCTTCGCCCCGCTGCCCGGCACCGCCTTCCCGTGGATCGTGCTCTGGCTGGTGGTCGGCGCCACGGTCTTCACGCTCTATTTCGGCTTCATCCAGTTCCGCGCCTTCGGCCACGCGATCAGCCTGGTCAAGGGCGACTATTCCGATCCCAACGACGCCGGCGAGGTCAGCCACTTCCAGGCGCTGGCCACGGCACTGTCGGGCACGGTGGGCCTCGGCAACATCGCCGGCGTCGCGGTGGCGGTGGGCATCGGCGGGCCGGGGGCGACCTTCTGGATGATCCTCGCCGGCCTGATGGGCATGGCGTCGAAGTTCACCGAATGCACGCTGGGCGTCAAATACCGCAACGAATACCCGGACGGCACCGTCTCGGGCGGTCCGATGT
>JAGRMU010000274.1:1710-2050 GCA_020441165.1 Sedimentitalea sp. | reverse complement strand
GCCATCGTCTTTGCGGTGATCATCGGCGGCATCAAGTCGATCGCGCGGGTGACCGAGAAGGTGGTCCCGTTCATGGGCATCCTCTATGTCGGCACGGCGCTGATCATCATCCTGGTCAACTACCAGCATATCGGCTGGGCGTTCAGCCAGATCTTCAACGGCGCCTTCACCGGCCTCGGCGTGGCCGGCGGGTTGGTCGGGGCGCTGATCCAGGGCTTCAAGCGGGCGGCCTTCTCGAACGAGGCGGGCGTCGGGTCGGCGGCCATCGCCCACTCGGCGGTGCGCACCAAGGAGCCGATCACCGAGGGCGTGGTCTCGCTGCTCGAGCCGTTCATCGACA
>JAGRMU010000274.1:0-1677 GCA_020441165.1 Sedimentitalea sp. | reverse complement strand
CCATCTCGGGCGTGCAGCAGATCGATCCCGAGACCGGGCGCTTCATCCTGAACGAGGCCGGCCAGATCGCGACGGCAGGCGACGTGCAGGGCGTGGCGCTGACCTCGGCGGCCTTCGCCACCGGTTTCAGCTGGTTCCCCTATGTGCTGGCCATCGCGGTGGTGCTGTTCGCCTTCTCGACGATGATCTCGTGGTCCTATTACGGGCTGAAGGCCTGGACCTATCTGTTCGGCGAGGGCAAGACCAAGGAGCTGATCTTCAAGCTGCTGTTCTGCTTCTTCGTCATCGTCGGCGCGGCAGCGCAGCTGGGCGCGGTCATCGACTTCTCGGATGCGATGATCTTTGCCATGGCGGTGGTCAACATCATCGCGCTCTACCTGCTGATGCCGATCGTCAAGCGCGAGATGCACAGCTATTTCTCGCGCCTGAAGACCGGCGAGATCAAGAAGTTCGCGCACTGACCCGGCGGGGTCCGGACGGGCTTGGCGATTGACAAGCCCGTCCCAGCCGCTTTGATCGGCCCCTGACACCGTTCGGGGGCCGATGTGCATCAGGGATATCCAGTGGCCGCGCGCGGCCAGAGCATCGGTCTGCTGGGCGGCTCGTTCGATCCGGCCCATGCGGGGCATGTCCATATCACCCGCGAGGCGCTGAAGCTTTTCGCGCTGGACCGGGTGTGGTGGCTGGTCAGCCCCGGCAATCCGCTGAAGGCGCATGGCCCGGCGCCCTTGCCCGAGCGGATGGCGGCGGCGCGGGGTCTGATGCACCATCCGCGGGTCACGGTCACCGACATCGAGGCGCATCTGGGCACGCGGATCACCGCCGAGACGCTGGCGGGGCTGATGCGGCGCTATCCCGGGGTGCGCTTCGTCTGGCTGATGGGGGCGGACAACCTGGCGCAGCTGCACCTCTGGCGCGACTGGCGGTTCATCATGGATCATGTCCCCGTCGGGGTCCTGGCCCGGCCCGGCAGCCGGCTGACCGCGCGGATGTCGCCGGCGGCGCGGATCTATCGCCGCTACCGGATCCCGGCCGCGGCCAGCCGCGCGCTGGCGCGGGCCGAGGCTCCGGCCTGGTGCTTCGTGAACGTGCCGATGGTCGACCAGTCCTCGAGCGCGATCCGGGCGCGTGGGGGGTGGTCTGGGGTGTAGGTATGGCCGTATTGGTTTGGAAGATGCAGAGAGGACCGCGACCGACCCGCGGGTGGGCGCGATCCGGGGCCGGCGCCCGGGAGAGACATTTGGAGAGATGAGTCCTGATAGGAACCTCTTGCGTCTCGGCATGATACGAGACTGCGCGTCAGGGAACTTTGTGAGACCGTGACTCCCGAAAGGCCCCTCACATTGGCGTGTCTCGCCCGAAATGGCGGGATGAAAATCCTGCACGCCTGTGCTTGTCTTGGTGTTCAGCCTGCGGTTTAGTGCGACTCATGACAGCCAGATTTACGCGACGGTTCGTTCTTGCCGGCCTCGGGGCCGCGACCTTCGGCGGCGCGGCCGGGGCCGGGGCGCCCGAGGTCTCGCTGCGCCCGCAGCTGCGCGGCGAAGGGTTCCGCGCCCGCGCCGCCGGCGGCATCGAGGCGCTGGTCGCCGGGGCGGGCCTCAGCGGCGCGGTGGTCTGCGCGGTGGCCGATGTCGCCAGCGGGCTGCGGCTGGAGACCCTGGGCGAGAGCGTCGG
>JAGRMU010000273.1:4093-14129 GCA_020441165.1 Sedimentitalea sp. | reverse complement strand
GACGCGCCGATGTTGCGCCGGGCCTTTGCGGGCTTCGAGATCGTGTCGCTGGAGGATTACGACAGGCAAATCCGGGAGGGTCCGGGCCATTCCGGCCGCTCGGCGCTGGTCGAGCTGGTGGCGCGCAGGCCGGCCGCCTAGACAAGGACGGGTGCTGCCCGAAGCGCGGCGTCCCATGCGCAGAGCATCGTGACCGGCCCGAGGGTGGACGCGATCCGGGGGTGCGTCCCGGAAAGACAGGCCGAGGGGGAAGGTCCGAAGCCGCTCGCCGTTTACCGGCGGCGACGGCCGCCGCGCGGGCGGCGGGGGGCGGCCTCGTCCTCGCCGGTGCCGTCGCCGGCCGAGGTGAAGGCGCCGAGCGCGGCGGCGATCTGCTCGAGGCTGGGCCGCTCACCGCGCGGGCGGGTGTCGAGCGCCTCGCGCATCAGCCGCAGATGCTCGGGCATGGTGCCGCAGCAGCCGCCGACGATGCGGGCGCCGCAATCGCGGGCCATCGCCGCGTAATCGGCCATCAGCGCGGGCGTGCCGTTGTAGTGGATGTGCCCGTCCACGTATTTCGGGATCCCGGCATTGCCCTTGGCGATGATCGGCCGGTCACTGCCGCGCGCGGCGCTCTGGTCGACGAAGCCCAGAACCGTGCGCAGGAGGTCCGAGGCGCCGGTGCCGCAATTGGCCCCGAAGGCCAGCGGCGGATGCGGCAGCGCCTCGACCATGTCCACCATCGCCGCCGAGGTCACGCCCATCATGGTGCGCCCGGCGGTGTCGAAACTCATCGTGCCGCACCAGGGCAGGCCGACCATGGCGAAGGCCTCGGCGGCGGCGGCGTATTCCTCGGGGGCCGAGATGGTCTCGAGCCAGAGCACGTCGGCGCCGCCCTCCTTCAGCCCGTCCGCCTGTTCGTGGAACATCTCGACGGCCAGCGCGTGGCTGAGCGGGCCCACCGGCTCCATGATCTCGCCGGTCGGACCGACCGATCCGGCCACGATCACCGGGCGCTCGGCGCGGTCTGCCACCTCGCGGCCCAGCTCGGCGCCGACGCGATTGAGCTCGCGCACCCGCTTCTGCGCGCCATGCAGCTTGAGCCGCGCGGCGGTGCCGCCGAAGGTGTTGGTCAGGAAGAGATCGCTGCCGGCCTCCACCGCGCCCCGGTAGAGCGCGGTGATCTTCGCCGGCTCATCGGTGTTCCACAGCTCGGGCGCCTCGCCCGCCTGCAGGCCCATGGTGAAGAGGTTCGTGCCGGTGGCGCCGTCGGCCAGGATCACCTCGCGGCGCTCCAGCATGTCGAGAAACGGATTGCTCATCTGGCCTGTTGCGCCCCCGTGCGGTCGTTGCGGCGGGCCGCGCCCGTCCCCGGCCTTGTGTCACGCCAGCGGGTCCGGCACAAACGCGAAACCCGCATGATCTTCATGAAGCGCGCGCCGGGGGCGGACCGTGGCGGCCTCAGCCGACCTCGGTCATGATCTGCGCCTTGGCCTGGGGCAGCAGCTCGTCCATCTTGGCGCGGATCGTCGCGGCATCGGCCTTGTCGCCGAGGTCGGCGGCGAGCTTGCGCACCACGTCCTCGTGGCCGGCTTCCTCGAAATCGGCCAGCACCACCGACTTGGCATAGTCGGTCGCCGCCTCGCCGGTCTTGCCCAGAAGCCCGGCGGCCCACAGGCCCACCAGCTTGTTGCGCCGCGCGATCGCCTTGAAGTTCATTTCCTCGTCATGGGCGAACTTGGCCTCGAATGCGTGCTCGCGGTCGTCGAAAGTGGTCATGGGTCCGGCCCCTTGCTGAAGTGGTCGATCCTGATATGACGCGCCCGGCGCGCGGGTTCAAGAGGGCGTGCGCGGCTTGCGACACTGCGGCCCTTGCACTATAGCGCAGTCAGGACGCCGGGACTCATCCCGGCCCCATCCCCGAAAGGCTGATCATGGCGCGTCGCAAGAAGATATATGAAGGCAAGGCCAAGATCCTCTACGAGGGCCCCGAGCCGGGCACGCTGGTGCAGTATTTCAAGGATGACGCCACCGCCTTCAACGCCGAGAAGAAGGCGGTGATCGACGGCAAGGGGGTGCTGAACAACCGCCTGTCCGAGTTCTTCATGACCGGGCTGAACAACATCGGCGTGCCGACCCATTTCATCAAGCGGCTGAACATGCGCGAGCAGCTGGTGCGCAGCTGCGAGATCATTCCGCTGGAAGTGATCGTGCGCAACTACGCCGCCGGCTCGATGGCCAAGCGCCTGGGGATCGAGGAGGGGATGCAGCTGCCGCGCCCGATCGTCGAATACTGCTACAAGGACGACGCGCTGGGCGATCCGCTGGTCACCGAGGAGCATATCGCCGCCTTCGGCTGGGCCAGCCAGCAGGACATGGACGACATCCTCAGCCTTGCGCTCAGGGTCAACGATTTCCTCTCGGGGGTGATGATGGCGGTCGGCATCCGGCTGGTGGATTTCAAGATCGAGGTCGGCCGCGTCTATGACGGCGATTTCCAGCGCCTGATCGTCGCCGACGAGATCAGCCCCGACAGCTGCCGGCTCTGGGATATCGAGACCGGGCAGAAGCTGGACAAGGACGTGTTCCGGCGCGACCTGGGCAGCCTGACCGATGCCTATTCCGAGGTCGCGCGCCGCCTCGGCGTGCTGCAGAAGACCGCGGCGCCGCTGACCAAGCCGACCCTGATCAACTGACGGGCCGGGCGCGCCGGTCCAGCCATCCGGCCCGGCGGGCCGCCAGACAAGCCGAAGGACGACGAGATGAAGGCACGGGTGCATGTGATGCTCAAGAACGGGGTGCTCGATCCTCAGGGCGAGGCGGTGCGCCACGCCCTGGGCGCGATGGGCTTCGAGGGGGTCAATGCGGTGCGCCAGGGCAAGCTGATCGAGCTTGACCTGGCCGAGGGCGTGACCGAGGCCGACGTCACCGAGATGTGCGAGAAGCTGCTAGCCAACACCGTCATCGAATCCTACCGGGTCGAACTGATCTGATGCGTGCGGCGCAGATGACCGGCTGGCGCGGCGCGCTGGACATCGTCGATCTGCCCGACCCCGCACCCGCGCCGGACGGCGTGGTGCTGAAGGTGCTGGCCTGCGGCGTCTGCCGGTCGGACTGGCACGCCTGGACCGGTTCCGATCCGGTGCCGCTGCCCCAGGTCCTGGGGCACGAGTATTGCGGCGAGGTGATCGCCTGCGGCGCCGAGGTGCGGCGCTGGCGGATCGGCGACCGGGTGATCGCGCCCTTCATCCTCGCCTGCGGGCGCTGCCCCGACTGCGCCGCCGGCCACCAGACCGTCTGTGCCGACCAGGTGGTGCCCGGCTTCACCGCGCCGGGCGCCTTCGCCGAGCAGGTCGCGGTGCCCTTCGCCGACACCAACCTCGCGGCGCTGCCCGAGGCGATCGCGCCGGACCTGGCCGCCGGGCTGGGTTGCCGCGTGACCACCGCCTGGCACGCGCTGACCGGGCGCGCGGACCTGCGCGCCGGCGAGTGGCTGGCGGTGTTCGGCGGCGGCGGGGTCGGCATCTCGGCGCTGCTGCTGGGCCGGGCGCTCGGGGCGCGGGTCGTGGTCGTCGAAGTGGTGCCCGAAAAGCTGGCCCATGCCGCCGCGCTGGGGGCCGAGGCGGTGGTGAACGCCGCCGAGACCGACGCCGCGCAGGCGGTGCGCGAGATCACCGGCGGCGGCGCCGACCTGGCGCTCGAGGCGCTGGGGATCGCCGAGACCACCCGCGCCGCGCTGCGCGCGCTGCGCAAGCTGGGGCGGATGGTGCAGGTCGGGATGCCGGCGGGCGATCACCGCCAGATGAGCCTGCCGATGGACGCGGTCTATGGCGGGCAGCTGGCGATCTTTGGCACCCGCGGGATGCCGGCCTGGCGCTATCCGCCGCTGCTCTCGCTGATCGCCGAGGGGCGCATCGACCTGGCGCCGCTGGTCACCCGGCGGATCGGCCTGTCGGGTGTAGCGGCCGAGCTGGCCGCCTTCGATGCGCCGGCCCCGCCCGGCGTCGCCGTCGTTACCGATTTCCTGAGCTGAGAGGGGTTCCGCCATGCGCGCTGCCGTCGTCGTCTTTCCCGGGTCCAACTGCGACCGGGACCTGGCCGTCGCCTTCGAGGCGGTCGGTTTCCAGGTCAGCATGGTCTGGCACAAGGAGACCGGGCTGCCCTCGGGGGTCGATATCGTCGGCATCCCCGGCGGCTTCTCCTATGGCGACTACCTGCGCTGCGGGGCGATCGCGGCGCGCTCGCCGATCTGCGGGGCGATCACCGCCCATGCCGGGCGCGGCGGCCATGTGCTGGGGATCTGCAACGGCTTCCAGGTGCTGACCGAGACCGGCATCCTGCCCGGCGCGCTGCTGCGCAATGCCGGGCTGAAATACATCTGCCGCACCGTCGAGCTCGAGGTCGTGGCGCGCGAGACCGTGTTCACCGCCGGCTATCGGCCCGGCGAGGTGGTGCGCTTTCCCATCGCCCACCACGACGGCAACTATGTCGCCGACGACGAGACCCTGGCGCGGCTGCGCGGCGAGGACCGCATCGCCTTCACCTATCGCGACAACCCCAACGGCTCGCGCGCGGACATCGCCGGGGTGCTCTCGGCGAACCGGCGGGTGCTGGGGATGATGCCGCATCCCGAGCGGGCCGCCGATGCCGGACATGGCGGCACCGACGGGGCGGCGCTCTTCGCCGGCCTGGCGCAGGCGCTGGCGCCGGTCTGACTTGAGTGAACGCCGCAACGCGCGTAGCCTGACGCCATGTCCGACAGCCGCAGCACATCCGCGCGCCCGACCGGGGGTCTTCTCGGCCCCCGCACCGGCAATGGCGCGATCGGATGGCGCGTGCGCCTGGCGCTGCTGGCGCTGCTGGGCGCGGCGGCGGTCACGGTCTGGATCACCAACGACCTGCTGACCAGCCGGTTCACCGACAGCACCCGCAGCAAGGCCGAGCTGCGCCTGGCGCTCTACAGCGGCAACCTGCTGAGCGAGCTGCGCCGCAGCGTCATCGTTCCGCAGCTTCTGGCGCTGGACCCGACGCTGATCGCGGCGCTCGACACCAAGGATTTCAGCCAGTCCACCCAGCGTCTGATCTCGTTCGTCGACGATGTCGGGGCGGCCTCGCTGATGCTGCTCGATCTGGACGGGCGCGCGGTCGCCGCCACCGACCGCAACCGGCTGGGCGAGATCCACAACACCGCGCCCTTCTACGTCGACGCCCTGCGCTCGAACGCCACGGTGTTCTCGGTCATCCCGCGCGAGGCGGGCGGCTACAAGTTCACCTATTCGCGGCGCATCGAGAGCGGCAAGTCGCCGCTCGGGGTGATCGTGGTCGAGGTTGATCTGCAGAAATACGAGCGCGCCTGGGCCGGGCTGTCGGACGCGGTTCTGGTGACCGACACCGAGGGCACCATCATCCTGGCCACCGAGCCGCGCTGGCGGGGCCTGACCGAGAAGGAGGCGATCGAGCGCCAGCCCCCGAAGAACGCGATCGAGCGGGCGATCAGCGCCACCGCCGACTGGGCGGCCATGCGGTCGGCGACCGCCGACGTGGCGGCCAGGACCTCGGGCAGCGCCGAGCCGGCCCCGGCCGGCGCCGCGACCGGCGCGGCAACGGCAACCGCCGCGGCCGCGGTCCCGGCGGCCGAGGTCACCACGGACGATGCCAATGTCTATGTGCGCGGCGAGGCGGTGATGCGGCTGGAGAACCGGATCCCGCATCAGGGCTGGCGGATGGCGTCCTTCACCACCTACGACTCGGTCCGCGAGCGGGTGAACGCCGTGCTCGCGCTCGAGATCATGGGCTTCGCGCTGCTGCTGGCGCTGGCCTTCTACGCGCTCAGCCGCCGCACCGCGCTGCGCATGGCCTTCGTGCAGCGCGAATCGACCGAGCTGCGCAAGCTCAACGCGCGGTTGCAGCGGGAAATCGCCGAGCGCGAGCGCGTCCAGGAGACCCTGGCGGTGGCCGAGCAGACCCTGGCGCAATCCTCCAAGCTGGCCGCCCTGGGCGAGATGTCGGCGGCGGTCAGCCACGAGCTGAACCAGCCGCTGGCGGCGATGAAGACCTATCTCGCCGGCGCAAGGCTGCTGCTGCGCCGCAACCGGTCGGACGAGGCGCTGTCCTCCTTCGGGCGCATCGACGATCTGATCGAGCGCATGGGCGCGATCACCCGGCAGCTGAAATCCTATGCCCGCAAGGGCGCCGCGAGCTTCTCGCCGGTGAACATGGGCGAGGCGCTGGCCTCGGCGCTGTCGATGATGGAGCCGCAGCTGCGCCACCGCCACGTGCAGATCACCCAGATCCTGCCCGAGGGGCCGGTGATGGTGATGGGCGACCGGATGCGTCTCGAACAGGTGATGGTGAACCTCTTGCGCAATGCGCTCGACGCCACCAAGTCGGTCCGCGACCCGGAGGTCCAGATCATCCTGGCCGCCGGCGAGACCGCGACCCTGACGGTGCGCGACAACGGCAACGGGGTCGAGGATTTCGAATCGATCTTCGAGCCGTTCTACACTACCAAACAGCCTGGCGACGGCGTCGGGCTGGGGCTGGCCATCTCGTCGGGCATCGTGTCCGACCATGGCGGGCGGCTCTTCGCGCGCAACGGGCAGCGCGGGGGCGCGGTGTTCGAGATGCAGCTGCCGATCCTGGACGACAGCGTCGCGGCGGCGGAATAGGAAGGGTATTGGCAATGGCTCAGGCGATGAAGGTCGCGATCGTCGATGACGAGAAGGACATGCGTCAGTCGATCTCGCAATGGCTGGCCCTCTCGGGCTACGACACCGAGACATTCGCCAGCGCCGAGGAGGCGCTGAAGATCCTCGGGCCGGACTATCCGGGGATCGTGATCTCGGACATCCGGATGCCGGGGATGGACGGCATGCAGTTCCTCAAGAAGCTGATGGGCTCGGACAGTGCCCTGCCGGTGATCATGATCACCGGCCATGGCGACGTGCCGATGGCGGTCGAGGCGATGCGGGTCGGGGCCTTCGATTTTCTAGAAAAACCGTTCAACCCCGACCGCATGTCGGAACTGGCCAGGCGCGCCTCGGGCGCCCGGCGGCTGGTGCTGGACAACCGCGCGCTGCGCCGCGAGCTGAGCGACGGCAGCCAGCTGATGAAGAAGCTGATCGGCACCAGCCCGGTGATGGAGCGGCTCCGCGAGGACATTCTCGATCTCGGCCAGGCCGATGGTCATGTGCTGATCGACGGCGAAACCGGCACCGGCAAGACCCTGGTGGCCCACGCGTTGCACGCGGTCGGCAGCCGGGCAGGCAAGAAGTTCGTGCTGGTGGCCTGCGCGGCGCTGGACGAGGAGGCGCTGGCCAAGCGGCTCTTCGGGCCGATGCAGCCGGAGGATGCCCAGCTGCCCGCCATCGAGGAGGCGCGCGGCGGCACGCTGGTGCTCGAGGATGTCGAGGCGCTGAGCGAGACGCTGCAGGCCCGGCTGCTGAGCGTGATCAACGAGCAGGGTACCCCCGCCGAAACCCGGATCGTCGCGATCTGCAACCTGCAGGAGGCCGGGCGCACCTGCGAGGACGCGCTGCGCCCCGATCTCTTCTACCGGCTGGCGGCGCTCAGGATCACCGTGCCGCCGCTGCGCCAGCGCGGCGAGGACATCCTGACCCTGTTCACCCGGCTCAGCGAGCAGTTCGCCGAGGAATACGGCTGCGAGGCGCCGCCGGTCTCGGCCCAGGAGGCGGCGCAGCTGCTGCAGGCGCCCTGGCCGGGCAATGTCCGCCAGCTGATCAACATCGCCGAGCGCGCGGTGCTGCAGGCGCGGCGCGGCAGCGGCACCATCGCCTCGCTGCTGATGTCCGACCACGAGGACATGCAGCAGATGATGACCACCGAGGGCAAGCCGCTGAAGGAATATGTGGAAGCCTTCGAGCGGATGCTGATCGACAACACCATGCGCCGGCATCGCGGCTCGATCGCCAACGTGATGGACGAGCTCTGCCTGCCGCGCCGGACGCTGAACGAGAAGATGGCCAAGTACGGGCTGCAGCGCTCGGACTATCTCTAGGCCGGACGCCGGGAGCGCCCGGCGATCACTGGAACGGGTTGAGAAACAGCCGCGCGATGTCGTTGCTGACGGTGGACCAGCCAAGCGTGACCACCAGCCCGGGGTCGCCGGCATCGGCGCCCTCATAGCGCAGCGCCATGGCGAGGCGATCGCGCAGCGCGTAGGTGGCGCCGACATTCCAGTAGCGGTTGTCGTTGCCGCTGGTCTCGCCGAGCGCGGCGGTCAGGTTCAGCCGGTCGGTCGCGTCCCAGAGCACCCGCGCCCGGCGATTGAGCGAGTCCAGCGTGTGATTGTAAACCAGAAGCAGCTCCGCGCCGACGTGCTCGCCGACCGGAAAGATCACCCGCGCCTTGGCTTCGCCGCAGCAATCGCCCGAGTCGTCGAGCAGGAAGCGCCGATAGCTGAGGTCGAAGAACACGGCATTGGCCAGCCTGCGGCGGTGCCCGAGGTAGACATCGAACTCGGTCCGGTCCCGGTCCAGCCGCACATAGGACACCGCGAGCCCGCCGTAGAAGCCGCGCCAGTCGAGCTCGAAGAACGGCTGGAAACTGGGGTTCCCACCCGACTGGCTGATGCCGTTGGCGACATAGTCGGAGGTGATGCTGGCGGAGAAGATATAGGACAGCTCGCCCGGATCGCGCCCGTCCTGCGCGGCGGCGGGACCGGCCAGGGCGGCGATGACGAGACCGCGCCGCAGATCTGCGAACAGGCGCGACACTGGGGCGAAAGGCATCGGCAAGCGGGTCCCGAGTCGGTTGTTTTGCCCTCGAAAGACACCGGGAACCGGGCGGGAAGCAAGGCACGTTTTTTCAACTCATGGGCGATTTGGCCCCGCAGCGCGTCGAATACCCATTGTCATTTCCGCCCCGGTGCTTTTATTGTTCAGGATGGGTCCGCCGCCTTCGGGCGGTATGGGACCTGTGTAGGATTTCGCTGTTTCAGCCATTGCCCGGCAACCGCTTCCGCAAGACTGAGCAGACCGATTGGACCCCGGTTGGGGTCGCTGTAGTGCCTTTGCCCCATTCATCCGGGGGAAGGAAATAACGGGCAGGGACCGGGATGACCCGACCTGTCGGAGAAGAACCGCGATGACGCGCGCGCGAGCTTTGAGCATTCGGGCAGGCCGGCCAGTTGCCGGATCCTGCGGCGCCGCGTTCGATTTCGCCCAGACAAGACACCATACCGACCATGTCCGCCCGCCCGGGCACACATGGCGCGGGACGTGCAGCAAGGACACATGCCCAAGAAAATGCTTATCGATGCCACCCACGCGGAAGAGACCCGCGTCGTGGTGGTGGACGGAAACAAGGTCGAGGAGTTCGATTTTGAATCCGAGAACAAACGCCAGCTAGCCGGCAACATCTATCTCGCCAAGGTCACGCGCGTCGAGCCGTCGCTGCAGGCGGCCTTCGTGGAATATGGCGGCAATCGCCACGGCTTCCTGGCCTTTTCCGAGATCCACCCGGACTATTACCAGATCCCCGTCGCCGACCGCGAGGCGCTGATGGAGGAAGAGCGCGCCTATGCCGAGGCGCAGCGCTCGGGCGAGGACGAGGACGAGAACGGACGCTCGTCGCGCGGGCGCCGGTCGTCGTCGCGCGGATCGTCGCGGGCCGAGGCCGTGGCTTCCGAGGATGCCACCGCCAGCCAGGAGATCGCCGAGCCCGAGATTCGCGGCATGGAGACCATCGACCTGGACGCCGAGGACGACGCCGATGACGTGCCCGAGGGCACCTCGCCCATGGAGACCGTCGCCGAGACCCCGGTGGAGGAGCCCGAGGGGGAGGATGCGCCCGAGGACGAGGCCCGCGCCGAGCCGGCCGCGGATCGCGACGGCTCGGACCGGCGGCGCGGACGGCGCAACGATGCCGCCGCCAAGGATGACAGCATCGAATCGGTTGCCGATGACGACGACACCGACGATCTGCGCCCGCCGCGCAAGCCGCGCCCGCGCCGCTACAAGATCCAGGAGGTCATCAAGGTCCGGCAGGTGATGCTGGTGCAGGTGGTCAAGGAGGAACGCGGCAACAAGGGCGCGGC
>JAGRMU010000273.1:0-4053 GCA_020441165.1 Sedimentitalea sp. | reverse complement strand
TGCCCAACACCGCGCGCGGCGGCGGGATCAGCCGCAAGATCACCAACGCCGTCGACCGCAAGAAGCTCAAGGAGATCGCCTCCGAGATCGACGTGCCGCGCGGCGCCGGGCTGATCGTGCGCACTGCCGGGGCCAAGCGCACCAAGGCCGAGATCANNTCAAGCGCGACTACGAATACCTGCAGCGCCTCTGGGAGCAGATCCGCGAGCTGACGCTGAAATCCATCGCGCCGGCGAAGATCTACGAGGAGGGCGACCTGATCAAGCGCTCGATCCGCGATCTCTACAACCGCGACATTGACGAGGTCTTCGTGGAGGGCGACCGCGGCTACCGCATCGCCAAGGACTTCATGAAGATGATCATGCCGTCCCACGCCAAGAACGTGAAGCAGTATGCCGAGACGCTGCCGCTTTTCGCCCGCTACCAGGTGGAAAGCTATCTCGCCAGCATGTTCAACCCGACGGTGCAGCTGAAATCCGGCGGCTATATCGTGATCGGCGTCACCGAGGCGCTGGTGGCGATCGACGTGAACTCGGGGCGGGCCACCAAGGAAGGCTCGATCGAGGAAACCGCGCTCAAGACAAACCTGGAGGCCGCCGACGAGGTCGCCCGCCAGCTGCGCCTGCGCGATCTCGCCGGGCTGATCGTCATCGACTTCATCGACATGGACGAGCGCAAGAACAACGCCGCCGTCGAGAAGCGGATGAAGGACAAGCTGAAGACCGACCGGGCCCGCATCCAGGTCGGCCGGATCTCGGGCTTCGGGCTGATGGAGATGAGCCGCCAGCGCCTGCGCCCCGGCATGATCGAGGCCACGACGCAGCCCTGCCCGGCCTGCCACGGCACCGGGCTGATCCGCTCGGACGACAGCATGGCGCTGAGCATCCTGCGCCAGATCGACGAGGAAGGCGTGCGCCGCCGCTCGCGCGAGGTGCTGGTGCGCGCGCCGGTCGCCATCGCCAACTTCCTGATGAACCAGAAGCGCGAGCATATCGCCCAGATCGAGATGCGCTATGGCATGTCGGTGCGGATCGAGGGGGATCCCTCGCTGATCAGCCCCGATTTCGCCCTCGAGAAATACAAGACCGCAACCCGGTCGGTACCCGTGGCCACCGCGCCGGTGGTGTCGGTCGACACCTCGCTGATGGACCAGATCGACGCGGACGATGTCAGCGACGAGGACGAGGAAGAAGAGGCCGAGGAGCAGGTCACCCGCGCCCCCGAGGCCGAGAGCGACGACGAGAGCAAGCCCAAGCGCAAGCGGCGCCGCCGCCGGCGCCGGTCGGGCAAGTCCGGCAGCGGGTCGTCCGGCGATGGCGAGAACGGCGATAACGGAGACAATGGCGAGGCCGGCGACAGCGAGGCGGAGGCCGCGACCGAGGCCGTGTCCGACGCGCCGGAACCTGCCGAGGCTGCCGAGGTTGCAGAAGCCGCGCCCGCCGAGGCCGAGCCTGCCAAGGTGAAACCCGCCCCGCGCAGCCGCGCGCGCACCAAGAAGGCTGAGCCCGCGGAGGCCCCCGCTGCGGCCGAGGCTGAGGCCGAGCCCGAGCCGGAGGCCGAGGCCAAGCCCAAGCGCACACGGACGCGCAAGCCGCGCAAGACCGAGGCAGAGGCCGAGGCAGAGACGCCGGCCACCGAAACGGTCGAGGAAGAGAGCGCCGCGGAGGCGCCGGCACCCGAGGCGGAGCCCGTGGCGGAAGCCCCGGCCCCCGAGCCGACTCCGGAGCCGGAGCCGGAGCCGGAGCCGGAGCCGGCTGAAGAGCCTGCGCCGAGGTCCGAGCCCGAACCGGCCATGGCCGAGGCCGCGCCCGAAGAGGCGCCCAAGCCCAAGCGCCGCGGCTGGTGGTCGCTGGGAAGCTGAGACATCGCGAGACAGGGCAGGGGCGGGCCGCAGGGTCCGCCCCCTTGCTATCCGCCCTTGCGGATCAGGTAGACCTGGTGCCCGGCACCCTCGTGGCAAGAAAGCAGCGCATGGCCGGCCTCGGCGCAGAAATGCGGCACATCGACGATGGCGGCAGGATCGTCGGCCAGCAGCGCCAGCACCGCGCCATCGGGCAGCGCCTTCAGCCGCTTGCGGGCCTTGAGCACCGGCAGCGGGCACAGCAGGCCGATGGCGTCGAGGGTCATGTCTGTCTCGGTCATGGCGCGCAGATAAGTCCGATGTTTCATCCTGTCCACAGGCTTGTGAGCGCATCGCCCCGTGACCTTGCCCATCCGATGGCCTAAGCCGGATCCATGTTCGGAATCGAGATCATAGACGCCAGCCTGTTGCCGGCCATGCTGGTCGCGCTCATCGCCGGGATCGTCAGCTTCCTGTCGCCCTGCGTGCTGCCGATCGTGCCGCCCTACCTGGCCTACATGAGCGGCGTCTCGGTCAGCCAGATCGAGGGCGAGAGTGCCGCCCGCCGCAAGGCCACGCTGACCGCGCTGTTCTTCGTGCTGGGCCTGTCCACCGTCTTCCTGTTCCTCGGCTTCACCGCCTCGGCCTTCGGGGCGTTCTTCCTGCAGAACCAGGAGCTGTTCAGCAAGATCGCCGGCCTCGTGGTGATCCTCTTCGGCCTGCATTTCCTCGGCATCCTGCGCATCCCGCTGCTCGACCGCGAGGCGCGGATGGAGGCGGGCCAGGCCGGCGGCTCGGCCTTCGGCGCCTACCTGCTGGGGCTGGCCTTCGCCTTCGGCTGGACCCCCTGCATCGGCCCGCAGCTGGGCGCGATCCTGTCGCTGGCGGCCAGCGAGGCCTCGGTGGCACGCGGCACGCTGCTGCTCGGGGTCTATGCCGCGGGGCTCGGCATCCCGTTCCTGCTGGCGGCGATGTTCCTCAGCCGGTCGATGCGGGTGATGAACCGGCTCAAGCGCCACATGCGCCTGATCGAGCGGGTGATGGGCGGGCTGCTGATCGTCGTCGGCGTCGCGCTGATCACCGGCGCCTTCAGCACCTTCTCGTGGTGGCTGCTGGAGACCTTTCCGGCGCTGGCGCGGCTCGGGTGACCCGGCAGACGCCCTTTCGGTATCATTCCTCCCCATGTCTTTCCGGGGCGCCAGCCCCGGATCGCCCCCGCCCTCGTGTCGGGCGCGATCCTCAGCACTTGGGTTAAACGTCCAGCACAAAAGCCATCTGACCCGGGATTGTCTTGACCTGTCGCCTCGAATCCTCCGTATCGCGCGCGGCCTCTTACCCCGGCCGGAAAACCCCTATAGGTTGAAAACCGACACGAGGGCAGCGATGGACGGCGGGCAGGCAACCGAAGGACAGCGGCAGGTGCGCCGCCGGCGGGTGTTCTACATCCCCGGCTACGATCCGATCGCGCCGCGCCGTTATCGCGAGCTTTACCGCAAGGAAGGCGCGGCGCAGGCGGCGATCTCGGGCTATGCGCTGGAGCTCCTCCCCGCCGCGGCGGGTGGGTCCTATGGCTGGCAGGTGCGCGCGCAGATCGAGGGCGCCGAGACGCAGAGCGACATCGAGGTGCTGGTCTGGGCCGATCTTGTCCGCGCCAGCATGTCCAACGGCATCCCTGCGACCTATCTGCAGATGCTGCGCACCGCCTGGACCTATCTGGCCACCGGCACCCTGCGGCGGCTCTTCATGCTGCGCAAGGGGCCGGTGATCGCGGCGCTCTACCCGGTCGGGATGCTGCTGGTGCAGCTGCTGGTCGCGGCCCTCGCCGGGCTCTTCGCCGCCCGGATCGTCGGCGGCGCCTTGCGGCTTCTGCCGGTCTCCGGTGCCGCCATGGACGCGATCATTGCGGTCCTCTCGCTCGCCGCGGCGCTTCTGGCGCTGGTCGCGGTGCTGCGCTGGTTCCGGGCGCGCGACAACCGGCTCTTCGCCTATTACCTGATGCATGACTATGCCCATTCCGCGCAGGCGGGCGGCGCCTATTCGCCCGATCTCGAGGACCGGATGGCCGCTTTCGCGGGTCGCATCGCCGCCGCGCTGGCCGACGACGTGGACGAGGTGCTGGTGGTCGGCCATTCCTCGGGCGCGCATCTGGCGGTCTCGATCCTGGCCGATCTGCTGCGCGCCGGGAGGGTGCCGCCGGGCGGCCCGGCGCTGGG
>JAGRMU010000272.1:5843-6478 GCA_020441165.1 Sedimentitalea sp. | reverse complement strand
GATGGGCTGCCAGAGCGCGGTCTTGGCGGCGGCCTCGTGGGGCTCGGGCACCGCGGCCGGCGCCGGGGCGGGGGCGATCTCGGTCAGGAACGCCTCCGGCGGCTGCCAGCCCATCTCGAAGGTGGTGTAGACCCGCTCGATGGCGCCGACGTCGCGCTGCACCAGCAGTTGCAGCCGGAACGGCTGCGTGGGATCGAACCCGGCATCGGCCGGAATGCGGAACAGGTCCATCTCCGCGAGGGACGGCACGCCCTTGGCGGCGATGGTGCCGACGCGGCGATGGTCGCGGTCGTGGAACCGGACCGAGGTATCGCCCTGGATCACCTGGATCCGGTCGAAGATGCCGCCGCGCACATAGCCCGAGCCCTTGAAGGAATACTGGCCGAGCCCGGCCACCAGCAGCGCCTCTTCGCCCTCGCCCAGCCAATCGCGCAGGTTCTGCGCTTCGGCGGGTTCGAGCAGGGCACCGGCGATGCCGGGGATCGACACCAGCGTGGCGTAGAGATCGATGAAGGTCGCGTCCTCGGGACCGGCGATGGGCCGCTCGGCGGCGCGGGGATCCTCGACCTCCTCGAAGGCGCGATTGACCTGGCCGACATCGAGGGACAGCCGGCGCACCGTGCCGTCCCCGACCA
>JAGRMU010000272.1:4694-5798 GCA_020441165.1 Sedimentitalea sp. | reverse complement strand
CCTTCGGGCGCGGTCGCCGGGGCGAGGCCGCCAAGGCCAAGCTCGCGCGCGACCCGGATCGAGGACCGGACGACCGAATCGTCGATCACCATGATGGTGACGGTGGCCCCCGAGATGATGTTGAGATCATGCGCGGCGCCGCCCGACGCGGCCTCGGCCGCGATATCGAGCCCGGCATAGGATTCGGTGAGCGCCTTCACCCGCGCGTCGGGGATCCCGATCAGCACGATGGGCTCGGAATGCTTGACCAGCTTCACCGCCTGCAGAATGGCATCCGGCCCGATCGCCACGGCGACGTGGATCGGCTTGCCGGAATAGCCCGTGGTGCCGACGAAATCCGAAGTGATGAAGACCCAGCCGACGGTCTCGCCCCCCTTGAGAATGGGCGCGACGGGCAGATCGTCCTGGATCGGGCCGAATCCCTCCGCGCCGCTCACGAGATCGGCGGCGACGAGGTCGGGAAGGAACTGGCTGAGAACCGGGCTTTGCGCGAGGGCCGGAGCGGTCAGCAGCGCAAGAGAGAGAAGAACCCGGGAAAGGAGGCGGATCGTGAAATTCATGCTTTGTCCTTGGATGGGGGCCCGCGCGGCACGGCGATGCGCCCGCGCTCGAACGCGAGAACGGGCGCGGATGCGGGATCGGGGGCCTTGGCCGTGGCGTCGTCCAGATAGGCGGCCCGGGGCGCGACCGGCGGCAATCCGGGCGCTGCGGCCACGGGGCAACACAGGCACAGGCCGGCGCAGAGCTCGTCCTCCGAGGGCGCCACCGGCGCGCCGTCGCCTCCCAGGAGGACGGTCCTCGCCTCGCCATCCGCGCAGATCACCATGACCTCGCCCAGCCGGTCGCCATGCGGCTGGGCGCCGACCGGAGTCGCCCCGCTCACCGCCAGCACCAGCGCCGCGAAAAGCAGGCAAAGGCGCGCAAGGACCCCGCCAGACACGCGGCCGCACGCCGGCGGCTGATGAAAGCCGCCTCTACGCATTCCGGATCTGGCCTGTCTGGGTCATGTCACATCGGTCCTTGCCGCGTCCTTCTTGCAGCCGGGGGGCGCCACCTCATTGACCTAAATCAAGCCGGACACTCCGAAACGACCGAATTCCGCCT
>JAGRMU010000272.1:0-4446 GCA_020441165.1 Sedimentitalea sp. | reverse complement strand
GGCGCCCGGTTCACACCGTCGGCATCGGCGCGACCGGGTATTTCGAGCCCTCGCCCATCGCGCACGACTTCTGCATCGCCGAGCATTTCCGGCCGACAACCGACCCGCGGAGCATCCCCGTCGATGTCCGCTTCTCGAACGGGATGGGGGTTGTCGAGGAACATGACGGCTGGTCGGACGTGCGCGGCATGGCGGTGCGCTTCCACCTTGCGGAGGGCCGCTCGACCGACCTGGTGTCGATGACCCTGCCGGTGTTCTTCGCGCCCACGCCGAAAACCTTTCTCGACTTCGCCCGCAAGGCCAGGCCGGCCCGCTGCCGGCGCGAGACGCCCTGGGAGAAGATCAAGGACTATCTGAGGCTGCAACTGCCGATGCCCGATCCCTATCCCGGCCAGACCGAGCGGCCCAACGAGGGGGCGATCGCCTTCGCCAATGATCACTTCTGGGCGCAGGCGGCGGTGCTGGATGCCTCGTCGATCGGGGCGCCGGTCAGCTATGTGCGGGCCGACTATCACGCGGTGCATACCTTCGTGGTGACCGGCAAGGAGGGCGAGAAGCGCCAGGTACGCTTCACCTGGGCGCCGGTCGCGGGGATCCTCGATACCGACCCGTTGAAGCCGCCGGTGGACGCCTATCTGCAGGACGATCTGAAGAAGCGCCTCGCGCACGGCACCGAACGCTTCACGCTGATGATGCAGATCGGCGAGGCCGGGGACGATTTCGAGGATTCGACCCGCCAGTGGCCGCCGCACCGCAAGCGGGTGATGATGGGCACGCTGACCCTCGATCATGTCCCCGAGGACCAGCAGGCGCTTTGCGAGAAGCTGAGCTTCAACCCCTGGCATCTCACGCCGGGAATCGATCCCTCGGGCGATCCGGTGCTGAAGATCCGCAAGGACGTCTATGCCTATTCCAGCAATCGGCGGGGCGGCATCCCCTGCCCGTTCAGCGGCGCGAAAGGATAGGGCATGAGCGATGATGGCGGATGGCTGAACCGGTACGTGAACACCCTGCCCGAGCGCGGCTGGTTCCAGTTCCTGTCGAAATACGTGGTGGTGCCCTACTGGGTCTGGCGCGAGGGCAAGCCGAAGCTGCCGGGCGGGCCGCGCCCCTCGCAGCAGCCCAGCGACAGCACCCAGCGGATGATGAACCTGCTGATGCCGCTCAAGGACCCCTCGCCCATCGGGCGCGCCAAGGCGGTGATGGCGCTGGCGCAGAATGTCGACGAGATCTATGCCGGGCTCGACAATGTCGGCACCGTGCATTCGGCGCGTTTCCTGCTGGTCGAGGATTACATCTGCATGATCTCCGTCTATGACGGCGATTTCAGCAACTACATCCGCGATTTCATCGCCACCATCGGCAGCGTCTTCGACGCGCTGATGCAGGTGGTCGAAGGCGGCGACAAGCTTGCGCCCTGCGAGCACAATGTCGAGGCCTTCATCGACTGGGTGCGCGCGCACGACCTGTTCCAGGCCCCCGATTTTCCCATCGAGATGTTCGGGCTGCAGGATGCCCAGGTCGGGAAGGTGCCGAACCATCCGCCGCACGCGCTGCAAACGCTGCCGCGGGCGCTGATCCTGCAACTGCATGCGAACCGGAACATCTCGCTGGGCGGGGGCTATCGCGGCTATCCCGGCTTCTCGGCGGCGCAGATCCGCCAAAAGCTGGGAGTGGGCTGGTGATGTTCGATCTCGAAGATACGGGATTCGATCCCGAAAAGGTCCAGGGCAACATCCTGCGCGGCTATCGTCTGAACCGGGTGCGCCACCTCATGCTGGAAGTGACCGACCGGCACGCGGCGCGCGGGTTTCTCGCGGCGTCGGCGGATGGCACGAAAGTGGACGTTCCGCGGATCACCCGCTCGGCCGACTGGGTCAAGTCCCTCCGGGTCCGGTTCAACATCGGCGTCACCCATCCGGGGCTGCGCGCCCTCGGCCTGCCGGCGGACCAGCTGGCGAGCTTTCCCATCGAGTTCTCCGAAGGCATGGCCCGCCGCGCGGTGAAACTGGGCGATGTCGGCACGAGCGCGCCCGGACACTGGGCGCCGCCCTTCGACACCCCCGATCGCATCCATATCGTGGCCTCGGTCTATGCCGACGAGACCGAGGCCTTCGACACCGTTGAGGCTCAACTGGCCCGCGCCTTCACCGTCCTGGGGGTGCGCGACGGGCGCAACCTCGACGAGGGCAAGGTGTTCTTCGGCTATCGCGACAGCCTTTCGCAACCGCGCTTCAAGCATGTCTTCGATCCGGACGAACTGGGGGTGGACGAGCCGCTCGATCCGCTCGGCACGATCCTGCTCGGCTATCCGACGCATTTCGAGGGCGTCGGCTTCGCGGTGCCCGAGCCCCGCGTGGCCTTCCGCGACAGCGCGTTCAACGCCTTCCGGGTGCTGCAGCAGGACACGGAGGCCTTCGAGACCTACCTGACCGAGGCGGCCACCTATCTCGAGACCCATCCCAAGGTGGCCCGGCTGCTGCCCGAGGGCGCCGAGCGCAACATCGGCGATGGCCTCGGCCGGCACGCGGCGCTGCGCGAGGTGGTGGCGGCGCAGATGTGCGGGCGCTGGCGCAACGGCACGCCCTATGCGCTCTCGCCCGATTCGGACGCGCCGGGCGATCTCTCGCTGACCAACTACGACTACACGCGCGCCTCGCGCTGCCCGGCCGGATCGCACATGCGGCGCGCCAATCCGCGCGGCGGGCCCATCGTGCAGCGCGTCGCCAACTTCTCGCGCCGCCTGGTCCGCCGGGGCATGTCCTACGGGCCCGAGTCCGGCGACGGCGAGCATGGTCTTCTGGGCAATTTCATCGGCGCCAACTACGGCGCGCAGTTCGAGGCGATCATGTGCGACTGGATAAATTTCGGGCTGCAGGATCCCGAGATCACCGGCACCAACGATCCCCTGCTCGGGGCCAATCAGCCCGAGACCAGCGTCTTCGATCTGACCCTGGCCGATGGCGACGACCGCATCCGCCTGCAAGGGCTTCCGCGCTTCGTCATCACCCGCGGCGGCGCCTATACGCTGCTGCCCAGCCTGCCGGCGATCCGCCACCTGGCGCAGCTGACAGGGTAGGTGAGCGCGGTCTTTCCGGGGCCCGGATGTGAAGCGAGTCCCGAGGCCGAGCCCCGGGTCGCGCTGCTTTCGGGCCGCTAGGCCGACAGCTCGGCCAGCGCGGCGTCGACCCGGGCCAGCATCGGCGATGCGCCGGTCGGCGCGATCAGCTGCCGCGCGGCGGTCAGATGCGCCACCGCCTCCGCCTTGCGCTTCTTCAGCTTGCAGAGCAGCCCCAGGATCATCTCGCCGCGCGCGAAGTAATGCCCGTCCGCGTCGAAATACGAATTCTTCCGGACCGTCGCGATCAGCGCCCGGATCCGTTTCTCGCCCGACAGCATGACCCCGGCCAGGGCGCGAAAATTGCGCAGCAGAACCGCCATCGGGACGCCGCCCTCGGCCGAGAGGATCTGCAGGTAGACCTCGCTCAGCAGCAGGCGGTTCCAGTCCGCGGCGTTGACGGCGCCCTCGGCCACGCGCCGCGCGATCGTGTCCTCGATCTTTTGCAGCCCTTCGCCGATGCGCCCTTCCAGCGCCAGCCCGACGCCCAGCATCGGCTGGGGCACGCCGGCGAACAGCGTGCAGCCATCGGCCTCGCGCCGCGAGATGTAGTCCTTGGCCTCGGCCATCGCACCGGGCCGTTCCAGAGGGATCAGGGCCGCCACGCGCGAGGCTTCGGCGATGGCGATCTCGAACTCGGCGCGCGACAGGCGGCGGGCCTCTTCGGACAGTTCGAGCGCGCGGGCGTGGTCGTCGGTGACCACCGCGACCAGCGCCATCATCGCCGTCCCGTAACCCAGCGCGCGCGGATCGTTGTTCGTCTCGCCCAGGGCCACCATCCGTTCGGCGCTGTCCCGCGCCCCGTTCACGCGGCCGCGCGTCAGCTCGTCCCACCCGATCGTCGCAAGGAAGAAGTTCCGCAGATAGGCGTCCTCGAACTGCGAAAGCGCCGCTTCGATCTGCGCCTTGCGGGCGTCGAACGCGTCGTTCGGCAGGGCGGCGCGGTAGACCGCGACCGACAGCTCGTTGACCATCGCATAGGCGCGCGACTTGGGATCGCCCAGCCGCTCGGCCATAGCCGTCAGCTCGCGCTGCACGCGCTCGGCGTCAAGGAAACGGCTATTGCAGATCAGGCACGAGACGTAGTGATGCAGGAAAAGAACGTGATCGCCGCTGTCGCCGATCCGGTCGAGGATCGGCCGCACCCGCGGGGCCAGCCCGATCATCGTCATCACGTCGAGCGAGATGTTCGCGCAGAGCGCGTAATTTCCCAGGAATTCGGCGAAGGCCGCGTCGCTGGCACAGCCGGGGTCCTTTTCATAGAGCGCCAGCGCCGCCGCGAAATAGCGGTTGGCCTCGTCGTGCGAGAACACCCCGAGGCTCTTGAC